>CAYUDF010000351.1:0-4405 GCA_964443465.1 uncultured bacterium | reverse complement strand
GTCGACGCGAAGTCGTACGGCGTCGACGGCGTAAAGGCGAGCACCGAGTCGTCGTTGAGCACCACGGCGTTGCCGCCGATCGTGTTGCCCATGTTGGGGCCGGTTAACGCCTCCAGCGCAAAATTGCCGCTGATTGAACCGGTCTCGATCGCCTCGGAAAACTGGACGAGTATCGACGCATCGACGCGGACACTGTCTTCGGCCGACGGCGGTGAAACTGTGACCACCGTGGGCGGCGTGGCGTCGATATTACTGATAATGTCGGCAATCGCCGTCGACCCACCCGACACCGCGATGGCATCGCGGTCGGCGGCGTTGTCCGTGGCCGATTCCGCGATATCCCACGACTCGGGGACAAACAGCGTAATGGCCGTCGAGTCCACCAGCGCGTTGATATACTCCGGCCTGATATAGTTCACGATCGAACTGTTGTTAATCGGATATATCGAGATGTAATAAGAACCGTCGGGCAGACCCAGAAACGTATAACTACCGTCGGGCAGCGTGTAATCGGTCGCCGTCGTGTCACCCGTCGCCGTATCAACCGCGTATACAACGGCGCCCGGCAGCGGGGTCAACGTTCCACCCTCGAGTACGATACCGCTGATCCGGTTTGCGTTTGCCAGCGTCGCCGCGCTGGGGTACGCCTTAAGAAACAACAGTTCGTCGTCGCTCTCCAGCGTGCGCGCGTTCTCATTCGGCGGCAACACGTAGTGCATCGTTGCCGTGATCAGCGCCGAGTGCGACAGACCGTACAGATGGCCCGCCTCGTGTGTGGCCGTTGCCTGGACGTCGGTGCCTAATCCGCCGCTTGTTGTGAACAATTTTGCGGGGTTGAATATCATGTCGGCATCGACAATTTCGCCGGGCCGATAGCGGCGTCCGTTATACAGCGAATCAACCGTAAACGACGTGGTGATACCTACCGCCAGCACTGCGGACGGAAACGGGTATTCGTCATCCATAAAAGTAACCAGGTTGACCTGGTCCAGTATGGCGGCGTCTTCCTGTATCACGGTGCCGCCGTAGTTAACAACCAGGTCGGTGCCGGTGATATTCGGCCACACGTCCATAGCGTTCTGCAGCGCGGTAAAGTCACTGCCATTTCCAACGCCCGGCGTGCCGGTTTCGTTAATCACGTATAAAATTGCCGCGTCGTCTACACCCCAGTACTCTGTGTGCCGCGCGCCCGGTGTCGGGTCGATACAACCGTCGCCGTCGCGATCAAAAAACGAAGCATCCTCCAACGGACAGGTATCCAACGAGTCGACGATGCCGTCGCCGTCGCTGTCCCCGGGGATCAGTCCGTGTACGCTGATCGTACCCGTGAGGAGGATCGCCATTAACGTAATAAAACTCAGTAGTCTTGATTTCATATTGATCCTCCTTCCTAGTTACGGCCGAGGGCCTGGTCGACAAACACCTGAAGCGGCATGGCCGCTCCGCTCACGACGGGAACGGATCCATCGGCGCCGGGGGCGCCGACGATGGCGGCGTCACCGGGTGCGTTCTGCACAAACGGTTCACCGCGTTCGTCGCGTTCTATCCTGAATTTACCCTGGGAGAATCCCGATACCTGGTACACACCAGGACTCGTTGTCTCCAGAAACACGAGCACTTCTTCGCCCGGCTTCCACGCGAGAGCACCGTGCACCGTCATGCGCACGTTCCCAACGACACCTCCGAGCTGGATCACATTAACGGATCCGCCGGCGGCGCCTTTGTAGGAATCGGCGACGTCGATCCGGGTTTCGGTAATAATCTTGGTTTTGGAATCGTTCCAGTACGACCGGATTTCGGCCACTTCGCCGCGAACAACCAGGGCCGATTCGGCGCCCAGTTGTTGCGGACTCCTGTACTGGATTTGCGTGGCCCACGCAGTCGGGGCCAGAACGGTTAGTGCCAGAAAAACAGCACCGAGGACACCATAGAAGCGTGTCATGAATTTCCTCCTCGGGACGAGACGTTGTCTAGGGTCTAAGGATGCGATCTGAAAAAATATCGTCAAATTTACCACGGCGTCTTGTCTGCGCCGATTACAACAAATGGTGACCAGTAGAACGGATGCGAATACTGGTCGTCTTCTATCAATACCAATCGTGCCTCGCGCAGCGAACGGCCGGCGGGGCGCTTTTTCCCAAGCATGTTTTTATAAAAATATTTCATCAGGTACGATGTCGATGCATCGGACACCGCCCACAGGCTGGCCACAACCCCGTTGGCGCCGGACGCGATAAACGCCCTGCTCAGACCCACAACACCCTCACCCCGTGTGACACGGCCCAGCGCTGTCTCGCACGCCGAAACCACCGCCACACCGGTGCGTGTCTGCATCGCCAGTATTTCGGTTGTCCGCAGGTAACCGTCGTCTTCGCCGGCGGGGTCGGGGCACAACACAATGCTGGACAATCCCGGTTCGGCCGGATTAACCAGGCCGTGCGTGGCAAAGTGGTACACACGGGCCGAACCCGACGCCGCATCGCGCTTGAAATCGTATTCATTGGCAGCAGCACCGGTACGCACGAGACGGTTCTTTTCCTTGACCAGACTGCTCACCGCTTCGATCTCAATCGGCGCGTACAGCAATGGTTCGAAAGTTACACCTCCGGATCCGTCGCTCGCGTTACCGTTAAACAACGAAAAGTCGGGTGCACCGTAGGCGACCAGCTCACGGTCATACTTGACTTTTTCGCCTTCGCGAAGCTTCAGGTAAATAGTCGCAGACGGCGCGTAGACGGTAGACACCGACCGGGTGAGATACGGCAGGCTGGACCAGTCTTTCGTGTCCGGGTTTTCCGGGTCTTCGGTCAGGAGCGCTTCGAACGGTATTTCGTGGAGGAACCCGTCGGGAATAATGACCAGGGTCTTCGCCCCGTCCAGCCAGTCGGCGGCAGGTTCGACTAACGACACGTACAACGAGCGCAAAGCTGCGCGCAATACTTCGTCGGCCAGGCCGGGTTGCCGGATCGCGTCCTTGAACCTCGTGATGTCCGGTTCGAGGCCGGCCCGGTTGGGCAGGCGGTACAGGTGGTGTTCCTTGCGATCGACCACCCACAGCAATGACGTGGTGTCGCCCAGTGCGTACTGGAGCAAAACGGTATTTTTGTCGAGCACCGACTGAACGGTTTCCAGGTCGGCGAGAGTCTCCAGTGATTTGAGATTACCGACAGCGTTTGCCAGCCGTTTTTCGCGCAATTGGTCGAGATCTGCCTCGATGCGTGCCTTGTCCTTTTCATAGCCGGGAGAGTCGGCTTCCAGCCGATATAATTCGTCCAATTTCTTTTCCTCGGCGTCCGTCGTACGCGCCGCTTCAGACGAAGCGATCAAATCGAGCAGCGCCCGCGCCTTGGCCCGTTCGATACAAACAAACGCTTCGTTGGACCACTGGCCGTTGTCGCCATTGTCGAGCGACGCATAATAACGCGCCACTTCCTCGAAATAGTGCCGTCTCTCGCCCGACATAAAGCCGCTTCGGGATTCGTCGGCCGCCAGTCCACTGCGTGAATCCTCAACCAGGGCAAGAGCGGCTTCGTAGTGCATCCGCGCCTGCTCCGGGTCTGTTTTTTCATACGCGTGCGCCATGCCGAGGTGATAGAGCGTGGCCATTGTCTCGTTGCCGGAAGCCTCGACCGTCGGTGCGATCTCCCGGAAGTCGCTGAGCGCACCCTCGGTATCACCGGCCGCTGCTTTGAACCCGGCGATGCTGATACGATCCTGCAGGACCAGTGCGTCAAATCCATCGTATTCGTCCTGAGCCAGCGCTTCGCTCCAGTACTCGAGCGCTTTCTGGTATTCGCCGCGGCGTGCGTGCAGATTGCCCATTGTCGCGATTGCGTCGCGATATTTCCGGCCGTCAGCATTCTGCTCAGCCAGCGCTTTCGCGCGTTCGCCCGCTTCGAGGCCACGGTCGATCGCCCCCAGGTTGTCGTACAGCCACGCAAGGTTGATCAGTCCCTCCATCTGGCCTCGAGGGTCTTCCAGTTCTTCAGCCAGTTGAATGCTTTTGAGCAGATCGTCGCGCGCGTTGTCCGACCGGCCGATCGCCGCCCACGTCATCCCCCGTGTTCGGTAAAACACCCGTTCCGAAACTTTGTCGGTTTGCTCGGCCAACAGACCTTCGACGATCAACAACTCGTCGAATGCGTCGGAAAATCGTCCCGCGATCCGGTAGTCATCAACGAGGTTCAAACGGCATTGAATTTCTTTTTCTTTATCACCAGCTGATTGAGCGTAATCAGCGGCGCGAAGGTAGGTCTCGGCGGCACGTTGCGTGCGCCCCATGTTGGAATAACAGATAGCTATTCCATTTAAAACATCGACCAGTTTGCCGTCGTCGCCCAGCGCTTCCAGAATCGGCAACGCTTCTTCGTACTGGTCGCGAGCGTCGACCAGCCGCCCCATGTTG
>CAYUDF010000350.1:0-4436 GCA_964443465.1 uncultured bacterium | reverse complement strand
CCGAAGGTGGGCTGATCGTTCGCGATGAAACCGGCGAACCGACGGGCGTGTTTGTCGACAACGCTTCTGGACTGATCAGTGTCAATATACCCGAACCATCTCCGGAACAACTGGACGACTGGATGTTGTCGGCGATACAACACTGCAACGCGAAGGGACTGACCGGAATCCACGACGCCGGAATCGAGGCTGTGGACCTCGCGTCTCTCGAACGGTTGTACGAACGCGGCGAATTGTCTTTTCGTGTTTATTGTATGTTGTCGACTGGGGACGAAGATCTTCAGTTTACAGAAGAGCAGATGCGGGCCGGCCCGCGGGAAACCGCCGGTGGCAGGGTAATCGTACGGGCAATCAAACTGTACGCCGACGGCGCGCTGGGTTCGCGTGGAGCGGCGATGATCGAGCCGTATTCGGACGATCCGCACAACCACGGACTGCTGGTCAACCCACCCGACGAACTGGAACGCCTCGCCGCGATGGCGCTGGAGAACGGCTACCAGGTGTGTACACACGCGATCGGCGACCGCGGTAACCGGATTATCCTGGATATCTACGAAAAACTACTCTCCGGCAAGACCTCGGATGGCGCCGCCGCCCGGTTCCGTGTCGAACACGCACAGATTGTTTCACTCGCCGATATCCCGCGTTTTGCGCAGCTGGGTGTTGTGCCGTCGATGCAACCGACGCATTGCACGTCTGACATGTATTGGGCGGAAGACCGCGTGGGTCCTGAACGGATCAAGGGAGCGTACGCATGGCGGTCCTACCTGGACCAGGGCAACCGGTTGCCCCTCGGCTCCGATTTCCCGGTTGAAGCGGCCGACCCGTTGTTTGGTATTTATGCGGGTGTATCGCGTCAGGATCAAAACGGCTGGCCCGAAGGGGGCTGGTACCCGGTACAGCGGATGAAACCACTGGAAGTCCTGCGCGGATTTACAGCCGACGCCGCATGGGCGGGTTTCCAGGAAGCCGAACTGGGTACGATCGAGAACGGCAAGTTCGCCGATTTTACCGTCCTCGATCGAGACATTCTCAGTATCCCGCCAGCGGAGATACTGGAAACAAAAGTAACGTTCACCGTTGTCGAAGGCGAGATTGTTTACTCATCCCGATAAGTGCGCGGGTTGCGCTCACTGCGGGATGTTGTCCAGAAAGTCACGGTTGAAAATCCGGCCGACCGGATAAATACCCAGACGGCTGTCCCAGTACGGCGTACGTTTGTAAAACCAACGGCGGATCTGCCTCGGGCTTTCTGCCCATTCCGGATCCGCCGCTTTTTTCTCCTCGAATTCTTTTCGCAGCGATTCGTCCTGTTCCAGCATCTGCCTGGCCAGGTTTTCCAGCACGTATGACTCGATATATTCCTTTTGTTCGAACACCGCTGTAAAAAATCCCCACCTCACGAACGAGTCATCCCCCGCGGGCTCCAGCGCGTGAGCGACGACACGAGCGGCCCGCTGGTTCATGTAAACGATCGCCGATCCGGCCGAGTATGTGTGAGCCTCCGTGACTTCCTCAAAATCGCAGGTTACCAGAAAACGCCCTTCGTACGGCTGTTTTGCCCAGTCGGGATTGGTCATCTTCCAGGTTTTTACCGGCAGCGTCCAGGGTTTGACCAGACGCTCGAACTTGACGCCGTGCAGCGCCAGCCGATCGATTACCTCGGTCCATTCCGCGGGGATGATATACGCTTCGGGCAGTTTCGCTGTGACCTTCGGTTCGACGGAATTGAATATCGGAATATGGAAGGTCACCGGTTTGTCTCCAAACCGCACCCATTTACCGCCGGTGAGGTCGCTGTCGACTATCTCGTAATCATAACCCATAAAATCGGTCATCACGCTGTCGCCCGTCATCTGAAACTCCAGCGCAAACGGCGATTCGCGAAACTCGGCCGACGCCGTCCGCTGGTCCGCTTCACGCACCAGCTTGCGCAGTGTCTTGTGCTCGTCGTTGAGGATTTCCAGTGTGCTTCGCAGGACTTCGTAGGTTCCCGTGACACGTTGTTCGTAATTCTTGAACATATGAGTTTCGATCAACAGGGCCGGACGGTTTTGAATCGCCGCGTATCCCGTCGAAAGGCGCGGGGGGGATACCCAGCCGACGATACCACTTTTGGGGTTGTGGCGTTCCTTGTACCAGTTGTAACGGATTACAGGAAACCCGGTGGATTCCATCTCCTTGGTAAACGGCGGCAGAAACTGTTTGTTCGTCCATCCGGTGAGTTCCGGGTCCATGCTCCCAAGATTTTCCATGGCGTACGTGACGACGTACTGATAGTCGGCTCCGTCGGTGACGTGGCAGTCGGCCATAAAGTCGGGCAACCATTCCAGGTACAGCGCGAGCCACGCCTGCATTTCGGGGCTGTCGGCTTTGACGTAGTCACGGTTCAGATTGAGGTTGGCGGCGGTTGTGCGCCAGCCCATCTCCTCGGGACCGTTCTGGTTGGCGCGGTTGAAAGGGCCCGACCGTTCGTGACCGTCGACGTTAAAAAACGGCATAAACAGGATGGTCACGTTGTCGATAAGGGATTCCAGTTTCTTGTGGATAGCGATGTCCCGAATCAACATCAACCCGGCGTCCTTACCGTCAATTTCTCCGGCGTGTATTCCAGCCTGAATCAAAAATACAACGTTGTCGGACCGTCTGACTTCCTCCACTGTAGTCCGACCTTTGCGATCGACAATAACCAGCGACAGGTCCCGTCCCTGGGGACTGGTCCCGAACGTGGTGTAGTGTACCCATGGGGAAGCCTCGGCGAGCCTCCTGCAGTATTCGATTGTCTGTTCGTAGTCGGGTGTGCGTTTTTTATCGGAAGATTCGTAGAAGGTTGTCCAGTCGTCTCCGGCCACCGGCGCGGCTATCAACAAAATCAGTCCCGCCAATATCATTCGCATAACAATGTCCTCCGTGATCAATTGGAATAAGAGTTCTGAGTCCTTATTGTAACCGCCCGGTTGGTGTCTGTAAACGGTCTTGTTTCAGGCGCTTGGGGGTGTTATAATGCAGTTGTACAACCGCACGGCCAGCGTTATCAGCGTTATACATCCCACCGAAATGCGTTCCCCGCGCGCAGGCAGATCAGAATAACGGTAGCCACCAGAAAGAGAGTCCCCCCCTGATGAAAACTATCGCTGTTGTGACTTTTGGCCTTATAGCGCTGTGTATTATTTTCCTGCCTCAACCCACTGAAGCCCGCACATGGAAAGTCAGAGTTAACGGATCGGGAGATGTCCCGACGATCCAGGCCGCCATTGACGTCGCCGCAGCCGGTGACGAAATTCTGGTTTACCCGGGAAATTACACGTGGACAAACCAGGGGACCGGAACGAAATACGCGCTGATACGTTTTCTGCGCGGTGTGGGTGGCTTCACGATCCGCAGTTTCGGCGGAGCGGCCACCACAACACTTAACGCGCAGGGGCAGGGCCGCGTCATCTATCTGATGGCGTACAACGAAGTCACGTTTGAGGGATTCACGATCAAAAACGGCGTCGCGCCGCTGTTCGGCAATTTTGACGGCGGCGGAATCATCGCCCACTTGTGTCCGGCCGTGTTCATCGACTGTATTATCACCGGAAATTCTGCGGATGCCGGAGGGGGTATGTGGTGTGGCGGTGTGAGCTCGATGCATTTTATCAACTGCGAATTCTATAATAACACGGCGGATCTCGGCGGCGGAATACTGTATGTCAACAGTTACAACACCGCCCGCCTGACCAACTGTGTGATTCGTAACAACACGGCCACTTTGAGAGGCGGCGGGATATACGCCCACAACAACTCACTGTTGTTCGAAAACACCATCGTTGCCCGCAATACGGCGAGTACCGAAGGTGGGGGACTGTATATCGCCACGGGTTCACAGGCGGCGGTTACCAACTGCACAATCGTGGGTAACGACGCGACAACCGGTGGTGGAATCTATCTGTTCGGGGGCGCCGGGATGAATCTGGACAATTCAATCGTTGCGTATACTACAAGTGGCGGCGCGTTTTACTCCGACGCCTTATCCGTGATGACGGTTGGATGCAACGACGTGTTCAGCAATGGCGGGCAAGACGACTTCCCGTCCAACGCGGTTGATACCGGCGGTAACTTTTCTCAGGATCCACAGTTCTGCGGAACGATTGCGTCCATGCTGCTTGAGATTAACGGTAACTCTCCGTGCGCTCCGGGTAATCACCCCGATGGCGCCGGTTGTGGTTTGATAGGAGCACTGGGTGTGGATTGCGGTACGAGGGCATGGTGTCTGGGCGCATGGCGAGCGCGGTTGTGGGCAGACGGCGGAGTGCGCGATCTGAGGTCGGCGCTTGTTGTCGAGTGACGCGTCGGCTCAGCCTGCTGCACCCTGCCGATTGTCGAAGGTGGCAACGAGTTTGCCCATTGGTCCCCCCGCTTGGCCAATGGCGTGGAGTTCGGCCATCTGTCGGAGT
>CAYUDF010000349.1:0-4448 GCA_964443465.1 uncultured bacterium | reverse complement strand
TACGCGTTGTCCACCTCGCGTTTCAGGTCTCCTCGAAGCTCGTCCATCTGGGAATCAATCGCCATCACCTCGGGATGCCGATTGGTGAATTTCTGCAACAGCTCTTCTCTCTGCGTTCCGAGTTTTTGTAAACCCACCTTGATATCCCTCAGCAGTCCCGACTGAAGATATTGCCGGGACAGTCTCACTGCCAGCGCGTCTTCCAGCTCTCTAGCGGTCTTCTGGGTCAGTGTCGCAAGGTTGTCGACGCGTGACCCCTGAATGGTGATTTCTGACGACGTCTTGACCAGTTCGTGTTCGAGCTCGCCGGTCTGGGCCAGCAGATACCGGCTCTCCTCGGTCATACCGAAGAAGTTTTCCTCGTTGAGAAACGCGTTTCGTTTGTTGATCCAGTGCTCAAGATCCTCGCGCACATCGGATATCTCGTTTGCGAAAAAATCGGACAGCGCCGGCGGCGCCTTTCTTTCTTTATAGTACTCCTGAAATGACTGGGTCATGGCCTTGCACCCGAGCAGCGCCACCGTCGGATTCAGGTCCTGGTACTTGATCATAAAAACGTTTGATTCGCCCACCACGTCGGCTCTCACACGCCCCGCGGCAAACGCCCAGTCACCCGGTAACCCCCGCGCGGCGGCGGTATCGGCAAACAGCTCCGCGGAGCGTCTGAATACCGATTCCGACATGATAACCTCTATCTGGGAGCTGACTTCTTCCGCCCAGGTGAGATACCGGACCGATCCGGTGAGCAGGTTGCTCTGCTCTCCCCTCTGTACCAGAATCCGTGAATATGATTCGTACATTTCGGGTTTGCGGGCGTTGAGAAAGACCACCATCGCCGTCGCCACCGCCACAACCCCGATAATGATCCACTTGCGCTTGAAGATCACGTTGAGGAAGTCGCGAATCGTGGTTTCGTTCTGAACTTCGGGATTGGCCGCCATGCTCTAGTCCACCGTTGCCCTGATTTTGAAAAATTCGTAGTTTGCTGATAACGTCCGGATCTGCCAGCCGGTGAGAAAAATGTCCATGGGGAGTCGTATGATCTTTGTGGCCTGCGTGGCAAACTCCGCGACGGTGTAAATCTTGGATTTCGGGACGTACACGATGTCGTACTTTCGAAGCAGAATATCGTTCTCTATGGATATCCCATTGAGGATCGCCTTGACGTCGATTTCGATTCCGATGATCTTGTCGGCGCCCTCACGCCTTATCAACACGGTGTTCCCCGGTTTGGCACTCTCTATAAACCCGCCAGCCAGTGAAATCGCCTGGATCAGCGACACGTTGTCGGTGTACTTGTAACCACCCGGGTGCTGGACTTCGCCCAGCACGTATACCAGCCGCCGGGCTTCCTTTTTTATGATCACCGACAACGATGGATCCCTGAGGATCTCCGAAAACCGCACCGTCAGTACCGAATCCAGTTGCATCGGTCTCATACCGGCGGCGAGCACGTCCCCCACGTAGGGCAGCGAGATCCTGCCGTCGCGCCGGACGGGCACATCAGTGGCGTCCAGACTTTTGTGGTAGATAAATACCACGTCCAGAACGTCTCCCACATTGATGTAGTACTCCAGTTCGGGTATTGCAGAAGGTCCGGACTCCTCCACAAACGACTCCAGCTCCTGCCGCTCGTACATTTCCCCCGGAGTTCCCGATGTCGCCGGTTTACCGCCTGCACACGCCTGAAACAGCAAAACCAGCAGAATCAGGCCAACGGTTCCCGCAATTGTTGATATTTGGCGCACGTTAAGTCACCTGAAAAAAACACAAGCTTCTGCCGCCACCGCTTTTGGTGGGGCGGCTGACTGCAACCTGTTGAATTATCTTAAGTTAATTTTAACTCTGCAGGCTGTCAAAGAGAAAATTCGCAAATTACATGCCAGAGATCCAGATTGCCGATATCGGCGTACTATATGCCCTTGTAATGCTCCTGTCTGGCCCTCAATAGGCTCCTTTTCTCGCGATGACGGCGGGAATTGTCTTCAGAAATATCAGAAGGTCCGTCCGAATGCTCCTGGTTTTGAGGTACTCCATATCCAATCGCATCCACTCATCGAAGCCGATCTGGCTCCTCCCCGAGATCTGCCACAGGCAGGTGATGCCCGGTTTGACCGTCAGTCGCTTCATATGCCAGGGCTGGTAGCCGGCCACTTCAGTCAGAAGCGGCGGTCGCGGCCCGACGATGCTCATATTGCCGCGGATCACGTTAAATATCTGGGGAATTTCGTCCAGGCTTGACCTCCGGAGAAACTTCCCGACGCTGGTGATCCTGGGGTCGGATTTGATCTTGAATATCGGGCCGTCCTGTTCGTTCAGACGAATCAGCTCATCGCGACTATTTTCTGCTTCGTGAACCATCGATCTGAACTTGTAAAACTTGAAAATCTTTCCGTTTTCGCCTACCCGGTCCTGCTTGAATATCACCGGGCCCCTCGTATCCAGCTTGATCATCAGTGCAATGAGGGGAAGAATCGGCAAAAGAAGAACGAGGATAAATGATCCAATGAGCAGGTCAAACAAGCGCTTGCAACAGGAATACAACACGGTGGGAGACCCCTCCGTGTCGGATTCATCCACGTTCTCGACTACAACATCGAGCGGGTCTTGTCCTCTTTTGGCTCTCAAGTCGGCCGTCTGTTTCATCAACTCGCCCCGCAGTCTTATGGGTGTCAGGGTCTATGCCGGTCAATCGGGTGATCTTCGGGCGAGTACAAAAATAAAACCGTACCCGGACTTCGGCCGAATACGGTAACGACAAACCTGAACAGGCTGCCAAACAGCTATACCAAATCCGGACGCAAGTCTTCGCCCAAATAAAACAAACGAATCAAGTATAAACTCTTTAGCAGATTGTCGAGTTGGTTCCTCCTTAAAATCGGGCATAATTATAACAGGGACAACTGCTTTTGTCAAGACTGCGATCCGGCTCCGGCGAGACTCGAAAAAGCCCGAAAAACCAGCAAATAACAGACGGGGTGATTTTTATCTATCTATTTATCATCGGGTTACGCCATGGTGCTCACCCCGGTATTTGCCCGCTTGACGGTCCGACCGATTCCGGCTTGCTGTTTTCCTGCTCCCTGGCGACCTCTTCGCGTAGCGTGATGGCCGCCGACACGATCAGGCCGAACAGCAGCCACACCAGGTAAATATAAATATCGTTTCGTTGGTGGTCTGTCCGCAGCTGCTGGAACAGGAATATGACCATCGTAATGTGGAGTACCCGGCTGATATCCGCCAGACTGCGCCCCTGCGCCATCGGTAATCGAAAAATCGTCGACTCTTTCCATAACCTTATCACAACAAAAAGAAACGCCAGCAGACCCACCAGTCCGATTGTGTTCATGTAATACAGGTATCCGTTATGGGGCCACGGTGTCCAGTTGAGGCCCTCTCCGTGCTCGTAATGCGGTCCATGGCCGAAAAACGGGCGCTGAATGGTTTTTTCCCACACCGGACGCCACGTGTTTTTGCGGGTATCGGGTACGGCGCCCTTGAAATACGTGCCCGCCAATCTTTCTGTGAGCGAAGTGGCATACGTGTATCGGACCAGTACCTGTTCGGCGATGACAAAAAAGACGATCAACGCGCTGACGATTCCCAACATTCTTACGGGCGACAGCTTGTGTCTGAACAGCCAGAATCCGTAGACCAATCCGATCGACAGACCCATCACGGCGCCCCTGTTAGCCGTGGCAACCAGCGCCGAGATGGTGATCAGGCTGACAAACACCCACACCATTCGTTCGAAGTAGTTACGCGTTCTGAATGTGATGTAAACCATCATAACCAGCATCCGCGCGCCGAAGTCGGCGAGCATCACCTGGCTCTGAAACACACCGCCGGGACGCATGCCCTCAATACGGTAGGTGAGCGATCCCTGCCCCATCTGCTGTTTCATGCTGAGCCATCCGGGGATCACGCTGGCGCCGGGAAAAAACAACTCCGACAAACCGGTGACCATCACAAACGCGCATACCGCACACGCAATCTTCATCATCAACAGGATTTTTTTCTCGTCGTTGATGAACATCACAATCATGTAGAAATACATAACGGCTGCCGTTGTCCGCCAGATCACTTTCATGTGAGCGCCGAAATTGCTCGACGCGTCCAGATTAAACAGCGATATCACGTATGCCATGAGAAACAGAACAATCGGAAAATCCAGGTTGGTTTTGCGAAGAAAAAACTTTGTGTTGGTCGACGACGCCCGGATCGCCCAGATCAGCGGGATGACCGTCATAAGAATACTGTTGGTGCTACCGATCGATATACCGCTCGGGAACGGAAAAAGGATGGTGAACAAGTAGATCGAATACGCCATGTCGAAGCGCATCATCAGTACCAGCAACAGGCCGAACACGCCGAGCTTGACGGCCCGTTGCTGGGGGCTGATTGCCTGCTGGGCCGCCATGTAGGCCGCCACGGAAATCAGGCCGGCG
>CAYUDF010000348.1:0-4456 GCA_964443465.1 uncultured bacterium | reverse complement strand
GAGAATCCCCGTCTTCGACGTTGAAGCGACGTCATTCCTGCCGTTTAGTTCGAAGTTGATCTTGAAATCCAATATATGATATAATTTAAGTAATCCCGTAATTTGTATACGCGCATCCAGTTAAGCGTCCTTCACGGGCGCCTACTACCCATCGGTACGCGACCCGCGCCCACGGTGTCCCAATCGCTCGGCGAGGCAGTTCGCACCACGAAAGGACACACTCATGGGATACCGTCTCGTCCGCACTTTATTTCTATTTGTAACAATCATTTGCATTCTTCACTTCGAGGGAGTCCTCGCTGGTCCTACCACCTATATCGAAGATTTTCTGAATACAACCTACAAGGACGGTGTCGCCACAACGGCCGAGTGGGACACGGCGACCGGGACCATCCACCTTGCGCCCGTGGACATCACGTGGATCGGCGGACGGTCAGCATTCGGGGCCAACCGCGTGCTGTATGCGGGTGGGACGGTATACCTCGCACGTGGTTTATCCGGCGTGGAATTGATCGACGTTACCAATCCCCTCACGCCGTCGCTTGCCGGGAGCATCCCGTACGGAGGGAGCCCTCCGCAGGTTGTGATCGATATCGCGCTCACGGGTGATATTCTCTATGTGTCATGGAGCAAAACCATCTCGTTGTTTCCGCTGATTGTCAGCTACGGCGTGGATGTCTACGGCGTCGCAAATCCGTCCACCCCGGTGTTTGTGCAGACGCTCTCACTGCTCCACGCCGAGGGATTGACCGTTCACGGAAACCGCCTCTACGTAACCACCGGCAGCGCTCTTTTGATCTGGGATATTACCGACCCGCCATTCCCGTCGAGCCTCGGATCACTTCCGCTTGGGGGTACGCCACAGGCAGTGGCGGTGGCCGGCGAAACCGCCTTTGTAGCTGCGGGGAGCGTTGGTATGTACGTGGTAGACGTATCGAACCCGGCGCTACCAGCATTGCGCGCAACGCGATCGCTCGCCGGGGCCGAAGGTGTCGACGTGGACGGTGCTCTGGTCGCGGTGGCCACGGGCGCGTCCGGGGTGTATTTCTACGACGCCACGCTCACGAACAACCCGATCCTGCTCGGCTCGTGGAACGGTGGAACGGCGCACGCGGTGCGTTTGGACGGAGACGTGGCCACGGTGGCCGATGGAAGCGGCGGCTTGGTATTTCTCGACGTGTCCGACCCGTCGAACCCCCTGATCGTGGAATCGGACGCAGCCATCTCGACGGTACAGGATGCGACCGTCTCGGGCTCACTTGTGTTTGCCGCGCACGACGGCGGGCTCGCCGTGTACCGTGGCGTGCAGACACCACCCGTTACGCTTGAGCGCTCCAAGACCACAGGGTCCACGGCCAACCCCACCGCTTTGCGAGTGTCGGGTGATTACGCGTACATGGCTGACGGCGTCCTGCGGATTTTCGACGTCAGACGCACGGCTCCGCTTGATAGCGTAACGACGTGGGGCACGCTGGGAGTGCGCACGGTGGATGTTGACGGTTCACTCGCTTACGTGGATAACAACGGTACGTTCACCGTTCTCGATGTCAGCAACCCGGCCGCGCCGACCGCGCTGGGCAGTGCCGTGACGGGAACCTCCGGCTTCGCTAACGACATTGTGTCACACGGTTCCCTGGTGTACGTTAGCTACCAGTGGAATGGGCTCTACGTATTTGATGTCAGCAATCCGGCCGCCCCCGCTCTACTGGATACCTACCCGAGCACTGCCGCGTGGGACCTCGACGTGTCCGGTGCAAACGTCTACATGGCGGACGCCAACGTCGGGCTGCGAATTTTCTCGGCGACAAATCCCGCGGCCATTTCTCTGCTGGGAACCTACTCATCGGCCGGCGTGACGTCGGTCGTTCTATCGGGGCACTACGCGTTCCTGGGCGGGGGGTCCGGAGGGCACCAGGGGCTCGAGGTGCTCGACGTCAGCAATCCGGCCGCGCCCGTAAAGGTCGGCGGCGTATCATTCGTCCCACAGCGCATGGCCGTATCGGGGAACATTCTCGTGGTGGCCGGCGCAGCACCCGTACTGGTTTTGGACATCACCGATCCCGCCAACCCCTTTACGCTGTCGTCGTATGCGCCGGGCGGCACCCACATTAACTATGACGTCGCCACATACGGCGACATGGCCTACTTGGCGCAGTGGTTCAGTCCCTCCAACGGGCGTCTGCTCGAGCTCAGGATCTTTGACCGTGGAGTGCAGTCGGCCAACAACATCGCAGCGTCGACAACGATCGGCACAACAAACTACCCCATCGGGGCGATACGCATAACTCCCACTTCGCAAGGTCCGAACTCGTGGTGGTACAGCTCCGACGGCGGCGCGAACTTCTATTCGCGGCCTGCGGACGGAACGTGGTATACCGCCACATCAGGGCCTACAGCCGCGCTGCGCTGGAAGACCGCGCTCAACACGGCAGCGGGTCAGCCCGCCCCCGAGTGCAGCCACCTGGTGATCGACTGGCGAGCGCTACCCGGGTTGATTACGTCGGTCGCCGATGTCCCCGCAGACCAGGGCGGCGCGGTGCAAATCGACTTTCTCGCCAGCAGCCGCGAACTGGTCGGCGGCGCTCTAGTGGTGTCGTACGCCGTGTACCGGCGCTCGGCGACCGGATGGGATTCAGTGGCCGTAGTAACGCCGACGGGCGCCGACGCGTACTCGGTTGTCGCCCCAACGACGGTCGACTCGACGCGGTGGGACGGCATCACGTACTCGGTCTTCAAGATTCGGACCTGGTTCTGGCTCACGACCCCGCCGTATGTCGATACTCCTCCCGACTCGGGCTACTCGGTAGACAACATGACCCCGGGCGCACCGCAGAATTTTTCGGTGGCGTATCAGGCAGATGGGGGCAACTTTAACTACCTGTCGTGGAACTCCCCCCCTGACCCGGACGTGTTTCGGTTTTATATCTACCGGTCCGCGGATTCGCTCTTCATCCCCGGCCCCGCCACACGCATCGATTCGATTGGCGGGAGCTCGACCGGCGAGTGGAAAGACCCGGACTACAGCACACCCGTCGTCTACTACAAAACCACCGCGGTCGACACGGCCGGTAACGAAGGACCTCCTGCCAGTCCGGGTACGGTGACCGCCGTCGGAGACACGCCCCGGATCGGTCAATTCTCGCTCTATCAGAACACGCCCAACCCGTTTAATCCGGCCACACGAATCGTCTTTGATGTTCCGCGCGCGGAGACGGCCGTCGACATTTCGATATACGATGTAACGGGTCGCCACGTGCGGCGCCTGGTGAACGGGCCTTATGGCCAGGGCCGGTTTACGGCGGAGTGGGACGGCCGTGACGACGGCGGCACCTCCGTTGCGTCCGGAGTGTACTTTTACCGCCTCACCGCGGGTACGACACGGTTAACCAGGAAAATGTTGATGATGAAGTGAGTCAAACGGGGTCGGGTAAAATCAAATGGCTCTAACGAATCGCTTCTCGCCCCGGTGGAACTTTCTCCACCGAGGCTCTAATACGTCTTTGATCGCACCGCTAACTTAGCAGTTGATTATTCCAGACCATGCTTCTTGTTGAACTCATCGATCATCTTTTTTGTGACGTCGCTGATGTCCCAGCGGTGCTCCAGCGACCACTTTGAAAGCTGGTCGGGAACGGTATGATCTGGAACCGGCGGTTTGTTGGGCCCGATAACGCTCCAGGCATCGTCCGGTGAAACGATCGAGCGCACATTGACGCCGCCCTTGGTGATGTTCCAGACCAGCATGTCCTCCGCCAGTGTGAGCGGTCCGTCGTACGTCTCCCGGATCATCGCGTAGATCTCGTCACGAGTGTCGGACTCGTTCATGAAATGATAGGCGATGGCGTGCCCGGGTTTAACCGTACTCATGACCTTGCCGAAGGCCTGTGGCGGCGTATGAACGTACGTTCCCACACCAATCGCGGTTTTGGGCGCCTGGTTGTAGAGATCCACCAGCTGGTCCGGCGTCAGGAACGCCTCGTGGATGGCCACATCGGCGTTCAGCGCGTACTGGGTGTACCAGGTGTTGGGCATCGTGTCGCCGCCGATGACCAGCTTGAGTCCATTGTATTCCAGCGAAAAACTGACCGCGCCGTCTCCGGCATGTATTGCGGGCCAGGAGCGTATGGTCACTCCGTTCTGCTCGTAAATTACCTGGTTCTCGCCCTTGTAATCGAACTCGTGTACGATGATCTGCCCCGGCTTCGACGGCAGGTTGGCCAACCGGGTCATGTTGTCCCAGTGGTACGCCTTTAAAAAGTGATCGATCGCATACTTGGTTCCCATCTCTTCGGTGGCTCCGCTTGGACCCCAGATCTCCAGCGGTACCGTTCTTCCGGATGTCCATCCACCCGCCCACAGGCCGGGCAGAACTCCCCAATGGTCGGTGTGCAGGTGCGACAGGACAACCTTGGTCAGAAAATCAAACGGGATCATCAACGCGGCCATGTTTGCGTTG
>CAYUDF010000347.1:0-4460 GCA_964443465.1 uncultured bacterium | reverse complement strand
TCCCCCGTCGGGTCCCCATTGCATCCTGAGCCAGGTAAAAGACCCCTTCGAGGGTTTAACCCGGTCATCGGTCCCGTCGCGGTTCAGCCGGCCTTCGAACCACGCCACCAGCCCTTCGGTATCATCGAATAGATACTTCTCTGTTGTTTTGATGTCGTATGTTGCCCGCTCAAGGAAGTAACCAATCGTTCCCCCCGAGGTCCGCGTGAACAGGTAACTGTATGTGGTACCCAGACCCGGCGCCGTTTTTTCGTAGCTGTCTTCGTTTTCGTTATTGATGCCCAGGCGTACCGTCCACATCGAACGTTTGGCCCCGAAGGGAGCCGGCCACCACAACATAATGTCCGAGTAACGGCGGTATTGTGTGCCGACAAATTCGATCGACAAACCGCGCCCGTGGCGCAGCAGGTTGCGGTGTCGCCAGGCGAGCCTGCCGCTGAATCGTTCGTCGGACCAGTAGCCGACCGCGATTTCGATAGACTTCGGTTTGCGCGTACCCAGTATCACGGCCAGATCGAGAGAATCCGGTTCGACGTCCGTGACATCCAGCCGGATCTGCCTGAACAGGCCCAGTCTCGACAGATAGTCCCGCGCGTCGGTGAGCAACTGGGGGTGGAACTGATCGCCTTCGTGGATATCGACCATCGTATAGGCCAGATCGGTCAGGTCCTTTTTCACGCCCGTCACGGCAACCCGCCGAAAGTAATAAATATGACCCGGCTCGGTAACAATTTCGATGTCAACGGTGACGGTGTCCGCCCAGTTCAGCGACGTGGAGACCTTGGCCCGCGCGTAACCGGCGTTGTTTAACACTTCCAGTATTTCGGTTGTGTAGTCGGTCAGACCGGATTCGACGAACACGTCGCCGTCTCTAAATGGGGGAACCCGGATGGTGCGGTCAAACACACCGTCGGGCATTCCGGTGATCTGGGTGCTCCTGGCGATGACAGCGGGACCGGTGTTGACCAGCAGGATCAGGTCGACTTCGCGTAACTCACCTGCCCGATCGACGTCGATTTCCACAAAAGCGTAGGGATAACCCCGTTTTGCCAGGTACAAAACGATACGGTCTATGTCGTTCAGCAACTCCTGCTCATACAGGACGGCCTCTTTGCCCGCCAGGGAGAGGCCCTTTTTCAGGTCCGATGCCAGCGACTTGTCCACGCCGGCAATATGGAGGGAGTTGATCTGCCAGCCCTTGAAGTTTCTGCCATACTGCCATACGTTCTGCTGGCCGTACACGGGCGAACCGAGGAAGAGGGCGGCTACAACGATTATCCAGTAACGATATATCATTTCAATAAATTGGAGCCGCGTTCACGCCGCCCGATCGTCGATGATACCACATGGCTCTTAAAATTCCTGTGGCCAATCGGGTGGCCCGTGTGGCATCTTGGGAGCGTACCAATTACACGCATGGAGAGTTATTATGGGTGAATTTTTCAAGAAACCAAAGGTTATAGCGGTTATCGTAATCGCTATTCTCGCCCTGATTATCCTGCTTCAGAACATGGCAACGGTGACGTTTTCGCTGTTTTTCTGGCAGGTGCAGGTGTCGCAGCTGTTGCTCGTTCTGATCATGCTTATCATCGGCTATGCCCTCGGATTTCTCACCGCCAAAATCGGTCGGAGCAAGGAGTAAAGCCACCCGGGCGCTGCGTCACGGCCCTTGCGGATCGTCGCCCGGAGTGGTAAATTCCTTCGATATACAGGAATAATAAAACGGCCGGTTATACGGCTGTGTCCGTCCCTACGCTGGCGCCGTTCAGTCGTCTTGAGGAATCAGTAATTTGAAAAAGTTCTACGTTACGACCGCGATAGATTACGTCAACGCGCGTCCACACCTGGGTACCGCGTACGAGAAGATCGGGGCCGACTGTCTGGCTCGTTTCAAACGGCTGGCCGGCTACGATACCTACTTCCTTATGGGATCCGACGAGCACAGCACAAACGTCGAAAAGGAAGCGAAACGTCTCGGCAAGGACCCGCAGGCCTATACCGATGAGATGGCGGTTGAGTTCGAAAAGACGTGGGCCTCGCTCCACATTTCGTACGACCAGTTCATTCGTACGACGGCGCCCGAACACGAAGAAGCGGTAAAGCACCTGTTCGAGCGGATTCATCAGAACGGCTACATATATAAAGGAGCGTACAAGGGGCTCTACTGTGTCTCCTGCGAGGAGTTTGTTGCGGAAAAGGATCTGGTCGACGGCAAGTGCCCACGCCACCTGAAAGAGCCGGAGTATATCGAGGAAACGAACTACTTTTTTGCGCTGTCCAAATTCAGCGACCGGCTCAAGGAACACATCACCACCAATCCCGGGTTCATCCAGCCCAAAATCAGACGAAACGAAATACTGAAAGTGATCGAGCGGGGTCTTGAAGACGTCAGCGTCTCCCGCGCCGGAAAGCAATGGGGAGTGCCGCTGCCCATCGATGAAGACCAGGTTGTTTACGTGTGGTTTGACGCGCTGATCAATTATATATCCGCGCTGGGTTTCGGGGAGAAAACCGGCGAATTGTACAAGCGGTACTGGCCGGCCGACTGCCACGTGATCGGCAAGGATATCACGCGGTTTCACTGTTTGATCTGGCCGGCGATGTTGATGGCCGCTGACGTGCCCCTGCCGGCTTGCGTGTTTGGACACGGTTTTGTGTATAACCGCGGCGAAAAGATGAGCAAAACAATCGGCAACATCGTGGATCCCACCGACCTGGCCGGATTTTTCGGGGCGGACGCGTTGCGCTACCTGCTCCTGCGTGAGATCGCGTTTGACCGCGATGGTGACTTTACGGTGGAGCTGTTTGTAACGCGATACAACGCGGAATTGGCCAACGATCTGGGCAACCTGTACTCTCGAACGCTTTCGATGACCAAGCGCTATCGCGAGGGCAACGTACCCCCGTGGAGCGAAGCTTCGGCGGCCGATCTGGAGCGGCTCACGCAAGGTATCGCGGAGGATTATCCGGCTGCGATGGAAAAATTGTCGTTCGACGACGGACTGAAAGCCATGTGGCGCGCGGTACAGGCGGGCAACCGGTACGTCGAAGAAAAAAAGCCGTGGGTTCTGGCCAAGGGAGACGAGCAGGACGCGGTCCGGCTGGACGATTGCCTGCGTGTATTGCTGGAACTGTTGCGGATGTGTTCGGTGCTGAGCATCCCGTTTATGCCGGTCAAATCGGCCGAAATGAGAAAACAGCTGGGGTTGCCGTCCGGGATCAACTCGTTGACCCTGGAAGAGGCCTTCAGCCCGGGTGATGGAGGGTGGAAGAAAGTGGGCGACGCGGCGCCGCTGTTTCCAAGGCTGGAAATCCCCGAAACGGACTAGAAAATGCCGGACCCAAGCGCCGCACGGGTCGCCGGCTTCTATTTATAAGACCATGATCGATTCGCACACCCATCTGGACCACCCTTCTTTTCAGGATGATCTCGAAGAAGTACTGACTCGTGCCGTGGAAGACGGTGTATCGGCCGTTGTAAACATCGGTTACGACCGTGAATCGGCCAAAGCCACCCAGGCGTTCGTTCAGCGCTACCCGTTTTTCTTCGGAGTTCTCGGTACCCACCCCCACGACGCGATCAAACACGACCTGCAATACGAACTCGATTTAAAAGAACTGCTGGACCGGCCGCGTATGATCGGCGTGGGTGAAATCGGCCTGGATTACCACTACGACCATTCCCCCCGGGATATCCAGCGGAAGGTGTTCCGCCGGATGTTGTGGATGGCGAGGCTCAAGGACAAGCCGGTGGTCATTCACTGCCGGGAAGCCGACAAAGACGTCATCGACACGCTGGCCTCGGAGCGGATGAAATTCCGGGGCATATTTCACGCCTTCAGCCACGACGCCTCCGTGGCCGCCCGGGTGACCGACCTTGGTTTTCATCTCGGAATCGGCGGGGTGGCGACGTTCAAGAAATCGAAGCTGGAGGACGTTGTAAATACCATTCCCCTCGACCGGATTGTGCTGGAAACCGACTGTCCGTACCTCACCCCCCATCCGTTTCGGGGAAAACGCAACGAACCGGCGATGATCGGGTTCGTCGTGGACGCATTGTCCCGGATACACGGGATTTCGCCGGAGGAGGTCATCCGCCAGACGACCGAAAATTTCCTCCTGGCGATGAGAATCGAGAAAAAATCGCTTCCGCAGCCAGTTTACAAGTTCGGAAATAAGGTCTATATTCAAACTTCTCCTGACAAAGATCCGGAAAGACTGGCCCAGATGGCTATCGAAACGGCCTCGGGCCGGGCCGGATTTAACGGGCAACCGGGCGGAAACGATCCCGGCCTGCGGGTTGTGAAATCCGGGGCCGGCGCCGATGCCGCCGCGGGCGATTCCAAAAGCGGGAGTCGGGTCGAAGAGGCGGTTATATGTGGATATTACGAACCGCTTGATTCTGTCGACCACATCAGAGCGCTGGCGGACCGGTTGAAGGGGGCGGGACTCCGTGTCCG
>CAYUDF010000346.1:0-4471 GCA_964443465.1 uncultured bacterium | reverse complement strand
CTTGCCCTTCTTGCGGATTGGTGACGGTTTGGCCCGGTGAGCCCCGCCAACGTAGCAACCTATATATAATACGTCATTTAGAGCCATAATTCAACAAGAAAGCATTGACCTGAAACGAGCTGTCATATAGAATGGGCGCAAGTAATTTGTTGTAATTCATCGTCTTAATGCACTTCCCCTCCCGCCGGGTTGAAGTTTGGGGGGGTGTTCTGCCCTTCCAGAATAAGCTGTTGGAGTTAACGCAGATGGCCTCAACCGAAGACAAATTCAAGGAATTGCAGTCCCGCCGTGAAGCCGCCATGCAGGGCGGCGGTGAAAAACGCATCAAAAAAATCCACGATTCGGGACGGTTGACCGCCAGGGAGCGGATCAATCTACTGTTTGACCCCGGGACTTTCCAGGAAACGGGCGTTTTTGTCGCCCACCAGTGCCACGATTTTGACATGGAAAAAAACAAGATTCCCGGCGACGGAGTCGTGGCCGGACACGGTTCGGTCAACGGCCGACTCACCTACGCGTTCGCCCAGGACTTCACGGTGTTCGGCGGAACGCTGAGCGACGCCAACGCGGGTAAGATCTGCAAACTGATGGACCAGGCAGTCCAGAACGGCGCGCCGGTGATCGGTCTGAACGACAGCGGCGGCGCCCGCATCCAGGAGGGTGTTGCCAGCCTGGGCGGTTACGCCGAGATTTTCTGGCGCAACACCATGGCTTCCGGTGTGGTACCGCAGATTTCGGCGGTCATGGGTCCCTGCGCCGGCGGCGCCGTGTATTCGCCGGCGATCACCGATTTTATTATCATGGTCGACAAGACCAGTCACATGTTTGTCACCGGCCCCAGCGTGATCAAGATGGTCACCAACGAGGAAGTGTCGTTCGAGGACCTCGGCGGGGCGCGCACCCACAACTCCAAAAGCGGTGTCGCGCATCTGATGGCTAAAAACGACCAGGACTGCATCATACAGATCCGCAAACTGCTGGAATACATGCCGCAGAACAACCTGTCGGACCCCCCTGTGGTGGAAACAAAGGACGACCCCGGCCGCCGCGACGAAGAGCTCAACTCGATCGTACCCGACAGCGCCAAAGAACCATACGACATGCTCGACGTAATCCATCACGTCGTGGACAATGGCGAATTTCTGGAAATCCAGCCGCTGTACGCCAACAACATCATCATCGGCTTTGGCCGTCTGGGCGGCAGGAGCGTCGGTATTATCGGCAACCAGCCCAAGTCACTGGCCGGTGTGCTGGATATCAAGTCATCGATCAAAGGGGCGCGGTTTGTGCGGTTCTGCGATTCGTTCAACATTCCGCTGATTACATTTGAAGACGTTCCGGGATTTCTACCCGGAACCGAACAGGAATTTGGAGGGATCATCAAACACGGCGCCAAGCTGTTGTATGCGTACTGCGAAGCCACTGTCCCCAAACTCACGGTGATCACACGCAAAGCGTACGGCGGCGCCTACGACGTTATGAGTTCCAAGCATATCCGCGCGGACTACAACGTGGCGTGGCCGACCGGCGAACTGGCCGTGATGGGCGCCGAGGGCGCGGTGAACATCCTCAACAAGAAAAAAATCGCCGAGGCGGACGATCCCGAGGCGACAAGAAAGAAACTGATCGACAAGTACAACGACAAGTTTGCAAACCCGTACATCGCGGCGGAGCTCGGATATATCGACGATGTCATCGAGCCTCGTGACACGCGGCCAAAACTGATCGCCGTACTGGAGAGCCTGGTCAACAAGCGCCAGAACTTGCCGCCAAAGAAACACGGGAATATTCCTTTATAATGTTCAAGAAAATCCTGATTGCCAACCGCGGCGAGATCGCCGTTCGTGTGATTCGTTCGTGCAAGGAACTGGGCATCACGCCGGTGACCGTTTACTCCGAGTGCGATCGCACCGCTCTGCACGTAACGCAGTCGTATGAATCCTATCCGATCGGCCCTTCGCCGAGCAAAGAGAGCTACCTCAACATAGACCGCATCCTGGAAGCCGCCAGAAAGAGTGGCGCCGAAGCGATCCACCCCGGATACGGGTTTCTGGCCGAAAACGAGGGTTTCGCCAAAGCGTGCGTCGACGCCGGGATCGTGTTTATCGGTCCCAGCCCCGAATCGATCCGGATTATGGGCAACAAGCTGGTCGCGCGCGAGTCGATGTCGACGGCCGGTGTGCCGATGATCCCGGGGAGTCAAGGCGCGGTGGACGACCCGGCCGAGGCGGCAAAAGTCGCAAATGAAATCGGGTACCCCGTTATCCTTAAAGCGGCAGCAGGTGGAGGCGGCAAAGGGATGCGGATTGTACGCGAGGAAAAGGAATTCGAGAGCGCGCTAGAGATGACAACGGGCGAGGCCGAGAGCGCGTTTGGCGACGCGTCGGTTTACGTCGAAAAGTATATTGAAAATCCCAAGCACATAGAAATCCAGGTAATGGCCGACCGCCACGGAAACATCTACACCTACGGCGAGCGCGAGTGCTCGATGCAGCGCCGCTACCAGAAAGTGATCGAAGAAGCGCCCTCCTCCGTGGTGACCCCGGAAAAACGTGCAGCGTTGTCCGAGGCGGCTCGGAAGGCGGCGGCAGCCTGCAACTACGAGGGCGCCGGCACGGTCGAGTTTATCGTCGACAAAAACCTGGACTTCTATTTTCTGGAAATGAACACACGGCTGCAGGTCGAGCACCCGATCACCGAACTGGTGTACGGCGTAGACCTGGTCAAGCAGCAGATTCAGGTCGCCCTCGGGGAAAAACTCGATGTGGACCAGGCTTCCGTGAGACCTCACGGCCACGCTTTTGAGATGCGGTTGTACGCCGAGGACCCCGCCAACAACTTCCTGCCGTCGGTGGGCACCATACGGCGGCTGACGCTGCCCCAGGGCCCGGGCGTTCGCAACGATAACGGTGTGTACCCCGGATACGAAATTCCAATTTATTATGATCCCCTGCTCGGCAAGCTGATTGTGTGGGCCGAGACTCGCCGGGAAGCGATCAGCAGAGCGCACCGGGCGCTTCGCGAATACCTGGTGGACGGTGTGCGCACCAATATTGACTTCCTGCTGTGGGCGCTCCGCGAACCTGGCATGGAGGACGGAAGTTACGACACCCATTATATCGAGCGGCACTTCGACCCCGCTTCCCTGCCGCGGCGCGATGAAGAGATCGAGCTGGCGTCCATTGCCGCCAGTATCACCGCTTATAACCACATGAAAAACGGCGCCGGATTCCAGGCCGGCGGCGCAAGTCAATCGGATATCTGGCGGCGGGTGGCTCGCTGGGAAAGCCTGAGACATCCACGGGGATAGGCAACTCTATGAAATTTGTAGTCAGAATAGCAGGCCAGGAAAAAACGGTGGTGGTCAACAAGACCAACGGTTTTTACGACATCGAAATCGATGGCCGGCCGTTCCAGGTGGACTGCCAGTACTTCGGCGACAAGGATTTTCTGTCGCTGTTGATCAACAACAAATCGTATCTGATCGAAAGTGCGCCGACGCGGGCCGAGGAAGGCCGATATTACGCTCGCGTAATGGGCCGCCACTACGACGTTGACGTACTCGACGAGTTACTCGTCGCCGTACGCGACGCCGAGATTATCACCCAGGATACCAGTGGATACACCATATCGTCCCCGATGCCGGGCTTGATCCTGGATATCAAGGTCGCCGTGGGTGACCGCGTGGAAGCGGGATCGCCGGTGGTGATCATGGAGGCGATGAAGATGCAGAATGAACTGGCAAGCGAGGTGAGCGGGGTTGTCAAAGAAATCCACGTTGCCCCCAAAGATACCGTCGATTCACAAACACCACTGGTTTTGATAGAGCGGGAGTAGAAGTGTCAAAAGATAACAGCAATCCCTTCGAGCGGTGGAAACAAGATACCTACCGTCCAGCCGTAAACAAAAAACCCGAACGAAAACCAAAATTCACCACTACCTCCGATATCGAAATCGATCCAGTGTACGCCCCCGATGGCGGCGACTATCCCGACGGCGTCGGATTTCCCGGCGAATACCCGTTTACACGCGGCGTCTACCCGTCGATGTACCGGGGACGGCCGTGGACGATCCGGCAATACGCCGGATTCGGGACGGCGGCGCAGACCAACGAACGGTTTCTGTACCTGCTGAAAAACGGCCAGAAAGGCCTGAGTGTCGCGTTTGATCTACCGACGCAGATGGGTTACGACTCCGACGACCCGATGGCGTCCGGCGAGGTGGGGCGCGTAGGCGTGGCCATCGACACCATCGAGGACATGCGGGTGGTGTTCGACAAGATCCCCATGGACAAGGTTTCCACGTCGATGACGATCAACGCTACGGCGTCGATCCTGCTGGCCATGTACGTGGCCGTGGCGGAGGAACGCGGTATCGATCGCAAGCTGCTGACCGGTACCGTTCAGAACGATATCCTTAAAGAATATATCGCGCGCGGCACTTACGTATTCCCGCCTGCGCCTTCGATGCG
>CAYUDF010000345.1:0-4477 GCA_964443465.1 uncultured bacterium | reverse complement strand
GTAGATAAATTTCAGCTTGCCCGTGGCGGCATCCCCGTGCTCAATCGCAAAATCAAATTTGCTTGTGAGTTCCCTCAGAATCTCCAGATCCACTTTCTCGGCGTTAGCGAAACTTCCGAGACCCGCGATTATTGTCGCTGACAAAACAAGGCAGATGCACAGTTTCACAGTAATCCCTTTCCGATCGCTCGTGTCAGGGTTTGAGCTCAGTGTTATGCTGTCGGCGCGTCCGGGCGCGCTCAAATTCAGTCGTGCTTATCTTGTTTGATTGTAAATGTTTGCCGTCCAAATGATAAGGACTAAATCTTCAGATACACGCCCCCGTTCGTTTGTGGGCTCCCTATCTTGCTTCCCGACAGTTAGTTAGGGGTACCGGTCAGTCTTCAGTGGAATCGTCTCTTTCCTCAAACTTGTTCAACCAGTAGTCGATATCCTCAACTGGAGTCTCTTCCTCCGGTTCTTTCTTCCCCGCTTCCGGTTTTACGCGAATTCTTTCGAGAAATTCCCTGGAAGACAACAATTGTGCCCCCAATCCACGAGCCGCACGGCCAATATCCGCCATATCCGAGGTAACGACGGTGTACTTCCGGGGATTCGAAGAGGCATAGAGCATCTCCACAATCACTTCGTCGGCGGTCTGCCCGCTGCTGCTGAACAGAATCTGGAGTTTACCGGGTATCCGGATGTCGACGTCGGTTAAACCACCGCGCCCATCGAACACCAGGGTTACCTGGAGATTTTTCGTCTCAAGATAACGGGCGATCCGGTCGGTCAACTGTTGTCTTGCCGCCCGCAGGTCTCTTTTTACTGTTTTTTTCAGACGTGTATCCGCGTGGATCACGTTGTAGCCGTCAACAATCACGTTTTGCATCTATCTAAAATACACGAAATCCTGTTTTATTTAAAATTCGTTTTGTTTTACTCCGCCGTGTGATTAACATGTTTTCAACTTTGGAGTCTAGACAGGGAGACCACATGACCAAAAACACTGGCAATCGTCAGTTCGGCAAAGTTACACCGGACGTGATCGATCGGCTGAAATCGGCTGTCGGAGACAATTTTGTCCGTACCGACGACGAGACACTGGACAGATTTGCATCTGACGAGACCGAAGACCTGGTTTTCCGGCCCGAGGTCGTGATTCTGCCCCAGGATACGGAGGCGATTTCATCTGCGATGAAAGTCGCTTTTGACGCCGATATCCCGGTCACACCGCGCGGTGCGGGCACGGGACTGTCCGGTGGGGCTCTACCCGTCAGAGGGGGCATCGTGTTGAGCACGGCGGCCCTGAACCAGATACTGGAAATCGACCTCGGAAATCTCATGGCTGTCGTTGAACCTGGAGTGATACTTCAGGAATTCCAGGAGATGGTTGAGGAAAAGGGGTTGTTTTACCCGCCCGACCCCGCCAGCCGGGGCAGTTGTTTTATCGGAGGAAATCTCGCGGAATGTTCGGGCGGACCGCGCGCCGTCAAATACGGCGTCACCAAAGACTATGTGCTCGGCGTCGAAGCTGTGCTGCCCAACGGCGATATCGTCCGCCATGGCGGTAAACTGCTTAAGAATTCCTCGGGTTACAATATTTCCCAACTCCTGGTGGGTTCCGAGGGTACGCTGGCAATTATTACCAGGATCTACCTGCGATTGATTCCGATACCGCCGCACCGTTCGATGCTTCTGGTTCCTTTTCCATCGCTCGAATCCTGCGCCAGCGCTGTTCCGGCGATTATGAATGCCGGCATCATCCCGTCCGTCCTTGAGTTTATGGAGCAGGACGCCCTCAAGATAACGGAAAAACATCTGGACACGACGATTCCCAACAGCGACTCAGCCGCCCAGCTGCTCATCGAACTGGACGGCGACGATCCCGAGGGTATTTCCAGGGCGGCCGAAAAAGTGTGTGAAATCGTTCTGGAAGCGGGGGCGACAGACGTCCTGCTGGCTGATACATCGACAAGAATGAACGAACTGTGGACCATGCGGCGCGCAATCGGTGAAGCGGTCAAATCTGTATCAGTTTATAAAGAAGAAGACACGGTGGTGCCGCGCAAGAATATCGTGCCGTTGCTCGTCGGGGTGAAGGAGATCTCCGCGCGTTACGGAATCCGCACTGTTTGCTACGGCCATTCCGGTGACGGCAACCTGCACGTCAACATTCTTAAGATGGACATGACGGACGAGCAATGGGATACGCAACTGGATACAGCGATCAGAGAAATATTCAAGCTTACGGTATCACTGGGCGGAACCATTTCCGGTGAGCACGGCATTGGTTGGGTCCAGAAAAACTATATGCCGATTGCGTATTCTGCGCCCGAGTTGGATTTGATGAGGCGAATAAAGCAGGCGTTTGACCCGACGGGAATCCTCAATCCGGACAAGATTTTCCCGGATCAATAGATCGCATCACTGACCGGACTCTTGCCTTCCGGGTGGTTCTTCAGCAGATATCCGATGTCCAGGATTTTTACCGGCCCTTCATAACAGGCTTCGGAGAATTTTTCTGTGTCCATCCTTATCGCGTCGCAGGGGCACGCTTCAACGCACATCCCGCAAAAAATACACTGGAGAATATCGATGTCAAACTGGACGGGATATTTTTCGACACCGTCATGTCCTGAATCCGCGGCGACGATATGTATACATTTCGCAGGACAAGCGGTGGAACAGCAGTTACACGCCACGCAACGCGGTGACCCGTCTTCGCGATGCATCAATCTGTGCTCGCCACGCCACCGGCTGTCGATCGGTTTCCGTTCCTCCGGCCACTGGTAGGTCAAACCAACCTTGTTTTTGCGGAGCTGCATCATATTTTTCACAAAGTGAGATATGGTGATACCCATTCCCCTGCCGATTTCCTTCAAATAGATGCGTTCCCACCATGGGGATTTCTGATCCAGCGGTCTTGTAACGAGTTTTGTCGCCATCCTGTTTACCTCTTGAGAAAATGCCGATTTGGGCTGTTGTTGTAGACAATTACTACCGATTATTTTCTCAATGTCAAGGGTTTATCGATGCTGACGACCGGACAACCTAACCGCGATAAAAAAGACGGCACTTCTTTGTGCCGTCTTTAAGGGGAATTATGTCCAGCCCGCCCGGTCTACGCGGAAGGTGACTGTATCAGCGGTTGTCGCGAATCAAATCCGTCGTGTATCGAATGCCAGTATTCGATCGAATCCTCGCCCTTTTTCCAGCAGAGATACACAACCGTGTTGTTCTGAATGGAAAAAAAGTCTATCAGGCCCTGGTCTTCGTTACGAATAATACATCCGCTGTCCGTGATCGCCGACTTGCCCTTTTCGATTTCCTTTTCTACGGCCTTGAACTGTACAAGCTTATCCTTAAGTGCAAACGCGTCCGGATTGACCTTGTGGTCGGGTTCGTTTTCCGGCGTGTTTGCGCCGCACTCGACGATCAGTTTGAGAATGGAAATCTCCTCCTGCAGCCATAAATACCGCTGCTTGTTGCGCCTGATCCGTTCGATTGTCGCTTCCAGAAAGCCAACCAACGAGTTGGCCTCCTCAACCGTGAAGAACTTGTGACTCATCCGTTCTCCTGTTACTGTCTGGATGGTTAGATGCCGTCTAAACCAGTTTTATCATGCCCTGTGCGGTGTAGCGGTTGTTACCGCTTGTTGCGCCCTCTGTATAATTCGTAGTCATAAATCGTGCAAAATGCAAGTAATTTCCGCCCAACAACCCACAAAATTTCAAGTCTGAACTTAATCGTTAATACATATCTTAAATAACCGGCGTGCCCGAACAGTTAGACCCGCCAAAATAATATTTTGCAATTCTTTCGAACTCTTTTTAACTTATTGTGTTACCATTCCCCATTGACAAACCAGCTCTCCCCGATTTGACCAAAAGAGCGATTACTCAACAGGTTAACCCGGTTATGAATAGTTTTCCGCAAGATTCGCCAGACAATATCAGCGGTGGCCTGGCAGATCGTGTATTTGTTAACCGATTACTAGACTTTGGACAGTTATCCGCCATCGGCCTAGACCTCGATCACACCCTGGCCACCTACGATGATCAGGCATTTAACGAACTGGCCTGTGAAGAAACCATAGAATTGTTGATTCAGTCCAGAGGTTATCCCTCGTCGATCGACACGGGGGCATACGACAATTCCCTAGTCATCAGAGGGCTTTATACCGACACCGAGAACGGGGCGTTGCTGAAACTCGACGACCGTGGTTTCATTATCATGGCAAGAAGCCCGGAAGGATGGTTGACGCAGGAGGCCATACAGTCTTTTTACGGCGACAAATCGGTGGATACAGGCGCCGAACGGTTCCACGCGATAAACACTCCGTTCGACCTGCCGGTAGCGTTTCTTTTTCACTCTGTTTTATCCGCCGTTTCCGTGGCGGAACGACCGGGTCCTGATTACGTCCGTGTGCTCCACGATGTGCGGTGCACACTGGATGAAACGCACACACGTGGCAAGCTCAAATCCCGTATACTCG
>CAYUDF010000344.1:0-4477 GCA_964443465.1 uncultured bacterium | reverse complement strand
TGAACCTGACGAAACGTCTGGGGGCGGAGGTCCTTGTGGAATCTGGAGCCGGACAAAAAGCCGGATTCGTCGACAAGGAATTCGCAGATAAGGGCGCAAAAATCGTCAGCCGTGACGATGTTTTTGCCCAGTCCGACATCGTCGTCCAGGTGCGTACTTTTGGCGCAAACCCCGAAGCCGGCAAGGACGACCTTTCAAAATTCAAGAAAGACCAGATCGTGATCGGATGCGCCGAACCGTTGGCTGAAGCACAGCTGGCCGGTGAGTTCGCCACAACGGGCGCCAAGTTGTTTGCGCTCGAACTGGTACCGCGCATCACACGCGCTCAGAGCATGGACATTCTTTCGTCCATGGCGACAGTGGCCGGCTACAAGGCCGTCTTGCTGGCCGCCAACAACCTGCCGCGCATGTTCCCGATGATGATGACCGCAGCCGGCACGATTGCGCCGGCCAAGGCCTTTGTGATCGGCGCCGGAGTGGCCGGTCTGCAGGCGATTGCTTCCGCCAAACGCCATGGCGCCATTGTGAGCGCTTACGACGTGCGGCCGGCGGTCAAGGAGCAGATCGAATCGCTGGGCGGCAAGTTCGTGTACATGGAGCTGGAATCGGATGACGCCGAAGACAGCGGCGGATATGCCAAGGAAATGGGCGAAGACTTCATCAATAAGCAGCGCGAGCTGATGACCAGGGTTGTTGCCGAAAACGACGTTGTCATAACAACAGCGGCAATTCCGGGCAAGAAGTCGCCCATCCTGATCACCGAAGAAATGGTCAAGGGCATGCAGCCCGGTTCGGTGATCGTGGACCTGGCCGCCGAACGCGGCGGCAACTGTGAATTGACTAAAGCCGGTGAGATGGTTGAGTACAACGATGTCAAGATCCTTGGCCCGATCAATATCCCGGCGGAAGTCCCGTATCACGCCAGTCAGATGTACGCGCGCAACGTGGTCACGTTCATTCAGAACATGGTCAAGGAAAACGCGATCAATATCGACCTGGAAGATGAAATCATCATCGGCACGCTGGTCACATCAGACGGTAAAGTCGTCAACCCGCGCGTCAATGAGATCCTCGGTGCCGCCGGCGGCGGATCCGAATAAGGGAGGTAAACTGAAGTGCAAATCGACTTCGTAACCATTTTCACGATTTTCGTACTGGCGATGTTCGTGGGGTGGGAGATCATCACCAAGGTGCCCCCCACTCTGCATACGCCGCTGATGTCGGGATCGAACGCGATCTCGGGTATTTCAATTATTGGTGCGATCCTGTCAGCCGGTTCTGATCACTCATATATGACCACCTACCTCGGTATGGCGGCGGTGTTTTTTGCCGCTATCAACGTGGTTGGCGGTTTTATGGTGACCAACCGTATGTTACAGATGTTTCGCAGAAAATAACCGTGATGAATAAAGGACAATTTTCGAAAAAGGGAATAAACGATGTTATCAATCATTAACTTTGTTTATCTGATAGCGGCGGTCCTGTTCATCTCGGGTCTGAAGGGTCTGGCGCATCCGCGTACGGCGGTCCGGGGCAACATGATGAGCGCCCTGGCCATGACCCTCGCTATCGTTGTTACACTTATCGACAGAAGTATTCTGAGTTATCACTGGATTGCGATCGGGTTTGTCGCAGGCGGACTCGTGGGAATGATCGTTGCGATCAAGATCCAGATGACAGAGATGCCCGAGATGGTTGCTCTGTTTAACGGCTTTGGCGGTATCGCGTCTCTGCTGGTTGCCGGTGCGGCAATCATCGAAGCGGTGGCCACCGGCGGCGGAGACAACATGCAATTGAAAATCGCGACGGTGATGTCGGGACTGATCGGCTCGGTCACGTTCTGGGGCAGCCTGGTCGCGTATTGCAAGCTGAAAGGTGTTGTGGTATCCGGCGGAAACGTCAAGGTACCCGGCCACCATTTCTGGAACGCCATCCTGACGCTCGCCGTGATCGGTCTGGGTGTCTACCTTGTGATGAATCCGGGCGAGATGTGGGCCTACTGGGCAATCGTTGGCGTGGCCGCGCTGCTTGGTATCATGCTCACCATCCCCATCGGCGGCGCCGATATGCCCGTCGTGATCGCGCTGTTGAACTCGTACTCCGGACTGGCGGCCGCCGCCACCGGATTCGTGCTGTCTAACTACGTTCTGATCGTGGCGGGTTCGCTGGTCGGCGCATCGGGTATTATTCTCACCAAGATCATGTGCAAGGCGATGAACCGTACGCTGGGTCATGTGATTTTTGGCAAGCTCGAAGCGGCGGCTGACGGTCCGTCGGCGGACGAAGTGTACGCGGGCAAAATCAAGGCGACATCCGCCGAGGAAATTGCCATGCTGTTTGACTCAGCCCAGCGCGTTGCCATAATTCCCGGTTACGGGATGGCGGTTGCGCAGGCGCAGCACGCCGTTCGCGACATGGCCAACCTTCTTGAAGACAAGGGTATAGAGGTCGAATACGGGATTCACCCGGTTGCCGGCCGTATGCCCGGTCACATGAATGTGCTTCTGGCCGAGGCCAACATCGACTACGACAAGCTCAAGGAAATGGACGAGATCAACGCGACGATGGAGCAGGTGGACGTTGCCATCGTCCTGGGCGCAAACGACGTGGTTAACCCCGTCGCGCGTACCGACCCCAGTAGTCCGATCGCCGGTATGCCGATTATCAACGCCGATCAGGCGCGCACCTGCGTCATGATCAAACGCAGCCTCAGCCCGGGATTTGCCGGAATTCCGAACCCGCTGTTTGCTGCCGACAACACGTTGATGTTCTTCAACGACGGCAAAAAAGCGATCACCGATCTGATCACGGCCATCAAAGAGGGATAGGTTTCAGCGGTTCTTTATGTTCACTGGGCGCCGGCTTACGGGTCGGCGCCCACTATTTTTTGCGGGAGATATGGCCAGACACAAGGTATGCGCGGTTTCCGACCTGTACCCGGACACGATGAAAGCATTTGCGGCGGGAGACCGTCGTGTCCTCGTCGCGCGAGTCGGCGAACGGTGGTTTGCCGTGGACGATGTGTGCAGCCACGCAAACGCTTCGCTGGCGCTGGGCGACATAGATCGGCACAAACTGACCGTGACCTGTATCCTGCACGGTGGCGTGTTTTCGTTGGAGACCGGCGAGATAGTGGAACAACCCGCCGGCGCTCCACTGGACACCTTTGAGATCTTTATTGAAAACGACGAAGTATTCGTCGAATTATAGAATATCATGAACATAGGTATCATCGGATTTCCCCAGACGGGTAAAAAAACACTGTTCAGGCTGCTGGCCGGCGCGGGCGCTCTGCGCGACAATACTGACCTCAGGCAGGTCCAGCGTGGTGTGGCCGAGGTTCAGGATTCGAGATTCAACAAGCTGCTCGAAATCTACAATCCGCGCAAAGAGACGAGGGCTCGTCTCGAGATCGAACTCCTGCCCAAGCTCGAAGAGAACCTCATCCAGCAGGGGACTGTTTTCAAAGACATCGGACAGGTTGAGGCGCTGTGTCACGTGGTACGCCTGTTCGAGGATGACTCGGTGTACCACGTCTGGGGCGGACCCGATCCCGAACGTGCCATCGAAACAGTGCGCTCGGAACTGGTGCTGCACGACCTGATGTTTATCGAGAAACGATTCGAGCGAATCGAAAAGGACCTGAAGAAAGCCAAAGACGACACGCGCAAAAAGGAAAAGGTGCTGCTGGAGCGATTCCGCGACCACCTCGAGGCCGATAAACCGCTGCGTCTGCTCGAAGTCTCACTTGAGGAACAGAAACTGGTCAAGAGCTATCCGTTTTTGACGCAGCGCCAGATGTTGATCGCGCTCAACGTATCGGAGGAGCAGCTCGCCGATGATACCGTTGTCCAGGCGCTGGAAGACAGGTTTGCGGGCCTGGGGTTGCAGTTCGTCCGGGTCGCCGTCAAGGCCGAGAACGACATCGCGGAGCTCGATTCGCAGGAGGAGCGAGAGGCTTTCATGGAGGAACTGGGGATAACGGACACGGCGCTGCACCTGTTGACCGGGAAATTTATCGAAGCGGTTGGACTTAAATCGTTTTTCACCGCGGCCAGTAACGAATTGAGACAGTGGTTCGTGCGCCGGGGAGCGCTGGCCCCCGAGACGGCAGGCAAGATTCACGGCGATATGGAACACGGCTTTATTCGTGCGGAAGTGTTACACTATGACGACGTGGTGGAGTACGGTTCCGAAGAAGCTGCCAAGAATGCCGGCAAGTACCACGTGAAGGGCAAGGACTACGAGGTCCTGGACGGCGACATTTTAAAAATTTTATTCAACGTATAATATTATGTCATTAATAAAACTGAAGAAACAGCGTGAGAAATCGCTCTTGAACCGGCACCCGTGGGTGTTTTCCGGTGCGATCGACAAAATGACCGGTAGTCCCGGACCAGGCGACATTGTTAATGTATTCGATGCCAACGACAAATGGCTGGCGTGCGGATATTACAATGGCGATTCGAACATCCGC
>CAYUDF010000343.1:0-4499 GCA_964443465.1 uncultured bacterium | reverse complement strand
GATCGAATCGGACGCGGCCCAGATCTCGGCAAACAACACGTTTGCGCTGTTCTACAACGAGCGCCGGCCGTTTTTCCAGGAAGGCGCCGATATTTTTGACACAAGTATCAACACCGTCTATACGCGGTCGATTAATGATCCCATCATGGCCGGCAAGATAACCGGCAAGTCGGGCCGAACAACGGTGGGATACATGGCCGCTCGCGACGAGAATTCCCCCTATGTCGTTCCGTTCGAGGAATCGAGCCAGATGGCGCTGAATGGAAAATCTTACTCCAATATCGTACGCGTAAAAAGAGACGTCCTGGAAGACTCTTATTTTGGCCTGATCGGCACAGACAGGCGAAACGAAACCAACGGGGGCTCCAACACCAACATCGGTATAGACGGAAGTATCCGGTTCCTGGACAAGTACACAGTCCAGGCCCATGTGCAGGGGAGCTACACGCTCGAACCGGACGATTCGACGTTGTCCGAAGATTTTGACGACATCCGTTTCGGCGACCAGAAGCAGTACGATTCGTTTTTTAACGGAGAAGAGTTCACCGGTCATGCAGCGGAGGTAACTTTCGGGCGTGACGCCAGACACTGGAACTTCTGGACGTGGTACGAAGACTACTCGCCCACGTTTCGGGCCGAAAATGGTTTTATCCGCGCGAATAACTACCGCGAACTGGGTTTGTGGACGGGATATATGTTGTACTTCGACGAAAACAGGTACATGGAAAGATTGCAGCCTCAATTCAACTGGGGGCGCAAATACAACTACGACGGAATGTTCAAGGATGAATGGGTACAGCCAAACATCTGGGTCCGGTTTCGCAAGCAAACCAGCATATGGGCCGGTTACCTGCTGAGCCGGGAGCGTTTCAATGACGTGTACGTCGGCGGTATCCGCCGGATACAGTTCAACATCAACTCTAATTTCAGCCAGATGCTGTCGGGCGGATTCTACGTGGGGTACGGACATTCACTGGTCCGCGACGACAACCCGCGCCTGGGTGAGCAGGCGAGTTACTCTGTGTGGACGACTTTAAAACCGACCTCCCAGTTCAAGGCAGTGTTGACTTTCGACAGCTACCAGATGCACGAGTTGAACGACAACATCGACCGGGAAACGGGAGATTTGCTGGCCTACAAAGGTGAGGAAATATACGACGTCTACGTGGTCCGCGCGAAGCTGACATACCAGTTTACGAGGAACCTGTTTTTCCGGGTGGTCACGCAGTACGTTGATTCGGACGACTTGATCGAACTGGATCCGCTGCTGAGTTACAAGCTGAATCCATTCACGGTATTCTTTCTGGGCTCGTCACACGACTACATGCAGCTCGACACGGGAATACCGGGCGACAAACCGTCTTATCAGCAGACGGACCGGACGTACTTTGTGAAATTTCAGTACTTATTCAGAGTATAGCGGCAAGGAACCAGGAAGAGGTTCTTCCCCCAGACGGCACGTCCCCCCTATGGCGTGCCGTCTTTCTTTTCATCTCCCCCCTTCCCTGGTAAGCGGCGCGGCTGCGCCTCGGTTTCTGACACTTACAATCAAGTGATGCAGTAGACCCGGCTTCTGATGTTCTGGGCGCGCGGTTACGTGGCGCGACCCGGGCACGGCTCCCCTGACACCGGCCGCCCAAAACCACGGAATTATATTCGGATGACAGATTTGCCGAGGACGGTGCGGTTTTCCATGTCGCGGTGGGCGTCGGCGAGGTCGGCGAGGTCGTAACACGCGCCGACAACCGGTCGCATGCGGCCCTGTAGAATAAGGTCCAGCGGAATCATCAGGTCGTTTCGCGAGCCCATAGTTGAGCCAATAATCTCAAGCTGCCGGTAAAACACGTGCCGCAGGTCCGTGACCGGATCCCAGCCCGTCGTGGCGCCACACGTGAGCAGCCGGCCGCCGTTTACCAGGCACTTCAAACTTTTTTCCCACGTGTCCTTGCCCACGTAGTCGACCACCACGTCCGCTCCCCTTTTATCGGTCTCCCTGCGGACACGTTTGCCAAAATCTTCCTTCGTGTAGTTGATCAGTACGTCGGCTCCCAGTTCGCGGCACAGCTCCAGTTTTTCGTCCGTGCTGGCCGCCGCTATTACCCGGGCACCCACAACTTTTGCAATCTGGACCGCCGCGATGCCGACTCCGGCGGCCGCACCGAGGATGACAATGTCCTCACCCGCGCGCAAACGTCCCCTCGTAACCAGCATCCGCCAGGCGGTGAGGAAAACCAGTGGAACCGACGCCGCGTCTTCGAAGGAAAAAGAATCCGGTATGGGTATCGCGTTAACCGCCGGAATGGCGATTTTCTCGCAGCACGTGCCCTGCGTGGTTTCACCGATTAACTGGTAAGTCGTACACAGCGATGCGTCCCCGCGTGCGCAAAATTCGCAGTGCCCGCACGAAATGGACGGATTCATGAGGATTCTGTCTCCGACTGCCAGTCCGGCAACCCCTTCGCCCAGGGCGGATATCACACCTGAAGCGTCACACCCCGGTACGTGCGGCAACGGAATCTTCAAACCCGGAAGGCCACGTCTGAGAAACAGGTCGATATGATTCAACGACGCGACCTTGACATCAACAACAACTTCGCCGTGTCCCGCGACCGGATCGTCCAGTTGTCCGTGGGTCAGAACTTCCAGCCCACCGTGTTCTTTGAAATAAACAGCTCTCATAATTGATTTATATCCCAATAAGCGCGCGAGTGAAACAATTTATCTTAGAAAAATCAAGGGCCGCCCAGCGATCGCGGATGCGACCGTGAACGGCCCGATTTTGTCCATGGATCATTTTTACACGAGCAGACTGTCGTCTAGGAACCAAACTCCGCGTCCGCCTTGGCCGCGAGAATGAAATCACTTTCGGTCAGACCGTCGATCTTGTGGGTCCAGATCGAAAGATTAACCATTCCCCATGTGAGGTAGATGTCGGGGTGATGCCCCTCTGCTTCCGCCACACCGCCGACCCTGGAAGTAAATTCGAGCGCTTGCGCGAAATCCTCGAAGTCGTACTTCTTCTGGAGACGGCGCTCGTTGAGGACGCTCCAACCACTGCCGAGTTTCGCCAGCAGGTTTGTGATCTCCTCGCCTTTGAGAGGCGCGATGCTCCCCTTGCAGGGAACGCAGTTCTTCGAAACAAGTTCACTCATGAAAATCCTTTTTCTGGCGGGTCCTAGCCGGCGGCGGTGAACCGACGGGCCACCTCGTCCCAGTTGACGACGTTCCAGAACGCGGAAACATAATCCGGGCGGCGATTCTGGTAATTGAGGTAGTACGCGTGTTCCCAAACGTCCAGCCCCAGTATCGGGGTTAGACTATCGGACAACGGCGAATCCTGGTTAGGAGTGGAAGTAACCAACAGGCCACCATCCGACTTACGCGACAGCCAGGCCCAACCGCTACCAAAACGCGTCTTGGCCGCCGTCTCGAACTGCTCTTTGAAGCTGTCCAGCTTGCTAAACGCAGCTTCGATAGCCGTCAACAGTTCACCCTGTGGTGAGCCACCGGCGTCAGGCGCCATTACCGTCCAGAACAGGCTGTGGTTAGCGTGTCCACCGGCGTTGTTGCGGATCGCCATACGGATGTCTTCGGGCACGGCGTTGAGGTCCGAAATCAGTTGCTCGGCCGTTTTTTCTTTAAGTTCGGGGTGTTTTTCCAACGCGGCGAGCGAGTTGGTAATGTACGCCTGATGATGTTTGCTGTGATGGATTTCCATCGTTTTTGCGTCGATGTGTGGCTCGAGCGCATTGTAGTCATAAGCGAGTTTTGGAAGTTCCCAGGACATTGCAGTCTCCTTCTTTTTTGTTCTATTGAGAAGCGCCGATCGGCGTCTTGAAGTCGTACTTTATTCAAATAGCACTATATTGGTCCACTTAGATTAAAACATATACGATATGGTCGTTGCGGTCAAAAGAAAAACGCACTGTTTTAGTCCTATTTATGCGGACAGGTCTGTCTTTTTAACAATCGGAAATTCGGACCAGTAGTTATGTTGTAAAAGACTCGCCGCAACCGCAGGTGCCGGTGGCGTTGGGATTGGAGAAAACAAAACCCTTCCCGTTGAGACCGGACGTGTAGTCCAGCGTCATTCCCACGAGGAAGATTTTGCTTTTGGGGTCGATAATAATTCTGACACCATCCTGCTCCAGAACAGTATCCCCGTCTTTTTGCTCGGGTTCCAGCGCCAGGTCGTACATCATGCCCGAACACCCCCCACCCTTGACTGAAACGCGTAAATAACTGTCGCTGGCGGCGTCGGCGGCGATGGAGTCCTTGATGGCCTGGACTGCGCTTTCTGTAACTTTGATCATGCTTTCGACCTCGTAGCGGCCGGCCCAGAAGATAACGGGATCCGGTACGCATAATAGACTGAATTTCTGTGTTTTATCTGCCTGCACAATATAGTGTTCGCGCCCGTCCTCGTCAAACAAATCAATACGTGAAATAACTTCGTAATGATGGAGGGGTTAATCCGAACCAACGGTGTATGTCACATT
>CAYUDF010000342.1:0-4527 GCA_964443465.1 uncultured bacterium | reverse complement strand
ATGTGGGATTCGGAGCCGGATTACGATGCGACACAGATTGAAGCGGACGCGTGCGATGACAACTGGACGATGTTCGCCGGCGGTTTGGGGACGTATGACGGCGTGGGTAAAGGATTCAAAAGCCACCGGCTTCCCGATTCGTTGTACGCGCCTCAGATACGGCTGCGATTCCGGTTCATATCCGATGGCGCCTGGTCGGATGAGGATGGTCTGTGGGATACCGACGGGGCGGTCATCATCGACAGCCTCACCGTGCGCGACACCACAGGAGTGTTACTGCCGACAGAACTGTTTGAGGTGGAAGCGGTTGGAGACAAAAACGCGGCATCGGGCAACTGGGAATCGTATTTCGAACCCGGCTACGGCGATTTTGCCAGCCTGTATCCCGGCGGCAGCCTTGTCCAGGAAGATCCTTGTGTCAGCAATCTGAGTTGTATGTGGGCGTTTATCAAGGGATCGGAATACGACTACGGATGCGGTGGCTGGCCGGGACAAAAAGCAGTTCCGTATGAGAACGAGCGCGGTCAGTACATCAACAACGGGATCTGGTCGCCGTGGATTCCCATCACGGGTAGCGGATCGCAGATCGAGCTCATGTATGATGTTTACGGGGATCTTCAGATGAATGCGTTGGTGGGTAAAGTGTGGGCGGTACGGGATATGGTGGATGGTTGTCCCGGAAATTGGGCAGGCTATAACTCCACACTATCGGTTTTCGGGTACCAGGACTGGCGCAGAGCCATATACGGTCTCAGCCAGTATCTCCATCCGGCCGCCACCCATATACAGATTTCTTTGGGTGTCCGCGACTACTGTGGTTTCTGGTGTGGTGTTTACGGCAACGGTGAGTGTCACTCGCACGCGCCGTTGTACGACAACGTACAGGTATATCGCGTCGCCACCGATGGCCCTCAGATTTACGTGTCGAATTCGTACATGTTCCAGGACAATTTTTCCGCCGACGGAACTATCACCGGGACCGCCCGGGCCGATATGGCGCTGGATCCCTGGAACTCCTCTGCCGTTGTACCCGGTGATTCGGTCGTGTTTTCGGCAAGGGACGCCGATCACGGCCTGGATTTTCATGTGCCCGGTGACACATCCAGCGGCCCCGCCGCTTATTGTTATGTCAGTGTGGACGGTCCCAACCGTTTGACTCCTGGTACAGCGTTTGTGGACGATCCCCGATACACAGTTGTTGGCAATGTGATGGCCAGCGGGAGGACATGGACACAGATTCAGGCGGACTCCACGTGGTATTCCCCCTCACAGTTGCGCGATGGCTATTACAACGTCGATCTCAACGACAACCTGTTTGTGCCGGGTGATACGGTGTGGTTCTTTTTCGGTGCCCGCAGCGCGCCGCCGTCGAACAAGTGGACGTGGTACGCGTGGAACGCCCCAAATTCTTCTTATTGGCGAAACGGCGCCGAAACGGCTGACATCGATCTGGCGGCGTCGAACGCTGACGAGTTCACGATTCTGCCTGCCGGAGGGAACAAACGCGGCGGCGACATCCTCTATGTCGACGCAGGGCGTTACAAATCTTTCCAGGAGCAGTTTGAGTGGGCGATTGACGCCCTGGGACTGACCGGCCTGGTGGATCGTTTTGACATGCGAGATGGGTATGAACGGGGTGGTCACCCGGGTTACCTCGTGAAGGATCCGGCACAACAGGTCGCTGCGGTCTACAACAGAGTTGTCTGGAGTGCGGGGCTTTATTATTCAGATTCATTCGACGACGGTACTTCGTATGGAGGAGCTGGTGACGCCGGGCTGCTGGCGACATTTCTGGACAGCCTGACGTCTCCGGGGGGTGTGTACCTGTGCGGCAACGACGTGGCCCGCGAATGGGCGGGCTTCAGCAGTCCAAGCGCTGATCATTTGAGGCAATACATGGGCTACACTGTTTCCGGTTATTCGACCAGATTGCCGCTGGGTGTGTCGCCGCTGGTTGCCGGCGAAGCGGGATCGATTTTCGAGATGGCTGGAGAACCCGATTCAATGGTGGTGTTCGGCGGTTGTCCGTACGTGCCGGACTTCAAACAGATTGTTGCAATCGGATCGGCCGAACTGGCCGCATCTTATCACGGCGCCGGCCATACGGCGGGTGCTATCGTTAACCAGAGAACCACCAATCCCAACGGTGTCGACGTCGGGTTCGTTTTATCGGGATTCGATTTCAGCTTCATCCGTGACGCGCACGCAGACGGTGTGCCCGCCCGCTCCATCCACATGGAACGGATAATGAACTGGCTGGGCAACCCCGTGGGTTCGGCGACGGGCGCTAAGCAGGCGCCGCGATACACCAACTCACTCGCACAGAATTACCCGAATCCGTTTAATCCCACGACCACGATCGAGTACTCGATCGCCGAACCGGGACACGTGACGCTGCGCGTATACAATGTGGCCGGGCAGCTGGTGCGCACGCTTGTGGATGATATTCAGTCTCCGCACAACATAGTGCCGGTTACGTGGGACGGATTCAATGATACGGGCCAGTCGGTTTCGAGCGGCGTGTACTTTTACAAGCTCACCACCGTGGGGTTTACAAAAACTCGAAAGATGGTGGTGTTGAAATGAAAAGCGTGCACAAGCTGCTGATCGGAATTCTGATTGTTGTTGCGGTACCCGTCTCGTCCGCATCGCAAATATTTGTCAAGTGGGATGCCACGGGAACAAATGATGGTACGTCCTGGACGAATGCATACAACAATCTCCAGGACGCACTTTCTTCGGCAGCCGCTTATGGCAACGAAATATGGGTTGCGTCCGGCACCTACAATCCGGATTGTCAATCCCCGATATCCAGTAATAGACGTTTCTCTCTGGTAGACAGTGTCTCCGTGTACGGCGGGTTCGCCGGAACCGAAACACAAAGATCCCAGCGTGACTTCGTGGCGAATCCAACAATTCTAAGCGGGGAAACTGGAACGCCGGACCCGGACGACAACTGCGGTGTCATTGTAGGTGCGTCGTACGTTGATGGTGCGATACTGGACGGTTTTACTATAACCGGGGCGTACGAAGGCCATGGTATTTATAACTACATGGGAACTGTGACCTATTCCAATCTGGTTGTGACCGGTAATCAGGGGACGAATGGAGGAGGTATGTGGAGCCGGGGATATCCTGCGCTTTCCAATGTGACGTTCGCGGACAACTCGGGCTACCGCGGGGGTGGTTTTTACAACGATGGGTGGGATCCGGATCTGGTCGACTGTACGTTTCTGAATAACAGTGCGGCCAGAGGGGGCGGTATTCATTCCGCTTCGAGCCGACCGGTTTTGACCGGTTGTTCGTTTATTGGAAACACTGCCACCTTTTACGGCGGGGGCGTTGATTCAGAATCGGATATCGAAATGACGGATTGTGAATTCAGGAATAACACCGCCCAGGAGCACGGTGGTGCCGCGTATTTTGGCCGCCAGGTCAACGTTTTTGATTGCACTTTTGAGAACAACCACGCTGTGAATGGAAGCGGGGGCGGTATCAATATCTACGTGTTTAGAAACGTGACGATCGACGGCACGGTATTCAAAAATAATTCGTCCAAGTACTACGGTGGGGGACTACACGTAGACATGGTTGACACCCTCTTCGTAATCAATGCCTGGTTCGAAGGCAACCACAGTGCCAGCGGAGGCGGTGTTGCGATTACGGGTTCTTCATATTACACCGACCCGGTTATTGTTTCCAATGCAGTGTTTTTTGACAATTCGGCGACGGACGGGGGTGGGTTGTGGGCTTCCCAAAGCAATCTCATACTGACCAATACCACGTTTTCTTCCAACTACGCAGCCAGGGGAGGCGGAGGTTTACGTAACAGTGCCTGCAGTCCGTCGATATTCAACACAATATTCTGGCACAATCAGGCCGGCGCCAAAGACCCTGAAATCGGCAACTATACCGACAGTACGCCGATGATCTCTCACTCGTTGATTGGCGGCTGCGGAGGCAGTGGTGGTGGTTGGGACTCAGGAATGGGAATAGACGGCGGATACAATATCGATACCGACCCGTTGTTTGCCGATGCCGCCAACAAAGATATCCACCTTACTATCGCGTCTTCGGCGGTCAACGCGGGGGACAACAACGCTCCGTTCGTTCGGTTGACAGATCTGGATGGCAATCCCAGGATTCAGGACGGTGATATCGATATGGGTGCATACGAATTTGATCCCGCCACCGGCGTCGGTCAGGCGCCGCTTTTCGCCAACCGGCTCGACCAGAACTACCCCAATCCGTTTAATCCAACCACGACGATCGAATACTCGATCGCGGAGCCGGGACACGTATCACTGAAAGTTTACAACGTGGCCGGACAGCTGGTGCGCACACTGGTCGACCAATTTCAGTCACCCGGGCAGGTGCGGCCCGTTCGTTGGAATGGACTCAACAACACCGGCCAGTCGGTATCCAGCGGCGTGTATTTCTACAAACTCACGACCACAGGTTTTGTAAAAACCCGCAAGATGGTGGTGCTGAAATGACGCACATTAATGTCATAAAAATCGCGTTATA
>CAYUDF010000341.1:0-4542 GCA_964443465.1 uncultured bacterium | reverse complement strand
CCATTGTGACACCGCTGACGTGTTCGTACGCCTCAACCACGTTGGCGACAGCGGTCAGCGTGCCCGCGACCAGGTTGTACGACGCGGCGGAAGTCCCGAAAGACACGCCGTTCGCCGGATCTGACGACGTTTCGTGTTCGTCGAAAATCACTCCACCCTGACAACATTCATTTCCCTCGCAATAGACGGTATTGACGGGACATTCGGCGAAAACCAGGCTTGAGGGGGTGAGCACAAGGAAGGCGAGCGCAACAAACAAGAGGGTCATCCTATTGCAATACAAATGGTTACATCTACGCATTTCAGTCTTCCTTCCGCTGCGGCGATACAGGGGCGGCGGAGTAATCGGAATCAGTATACCACACATCAGGCCGGATTTTGTGGCCCCGGATAAATAGATGATCTGTTTTCGGTGCTTTCGGCGCGTCTGGTTATGTGAGGGCGAATACACCGCCCGCAGCGGCCACCAGAAACGAAAGGAAACCACCATGTACCGGATACTAATTCTCTCGATCGCAATTCTGATCCTCGCAGGAACGCTTCCCGCTCAGGTCGGCGGTGTTGATGTCACCCCCGAGGTCGCCTACTACAACCCGCAATCGGAACAGGCCAACATTGGAAACGGCTCGGCAAGCGCCCAACACGCCAGCTCCATGGGTTTTGGCGGCCGTCTCACTTTCTGGGTGAACGAGACCTTCGCACTGGAGGCGACGGGTATGTTTACTTCCACCGATATGGAAGCTCAGCTGTTCGATGAGAGCGGCGCTATCGGGGCCAGCGTGTTTTTCGGGACGGGTCGCGCGGTGCTGGGCTTCGGCAGCAAAACCCGCTTTCTGCTGAACGCCGGGCTCGGTTTTCAAAGCAGCTCGTATGACTTCGTTGAAGGCGGTACGTGGATGATCGGGGTCGCGGGCGCCGGTCTTGTGTTGCCGATGAATCAGGCCGTGGGCCTGCGACTGGGTGTCGACGACTACATCTATAACGCCCAGTGGGATCTCGGTGACGGGACACTCACCGATGCAATACTCCAGCACGACGTTACTTTCACCGTGGGACTATCGATCTTTACCGGAACGCAGTAAGCAAAGTTCATCCGCGGGTGGATCATGATTCCTGTAGCCACAGGGGCTCCACCCGCGGTATCGTTCCCACATGAATACGATCCTCGACGCCGTCAACGGCGTGCTCTGGAGCAAACTCCTCATTTACCTGCTTTTGGGCGCCGGCCTGTTTTTCACCATCCGCACCGGATTCGTTCAGTTTCGCTACCTGGGACACATCTTCTCCGTGATGCGCCGGAGCCTGCGCACCGAAAAGGGTGGTATATCTTCGTTCGGCGCTTTTGCCACCAGCATGGCCCAGCGCGTGGGTACCGGCAATGTCGTCGGGGTCGGACTGGCACTCACCGCCGGGGGGCCGGGCGCGGTGTTCTGGATGTGGATCGTCGCGCTGGTCGGCATGGCGACCAGCTTTGTCGAAAATACGCTCGCCCAGTTGTACAAGGTCCGCGACGAAGACGGCACGTTTCGCGGCGGCCCGGCGTACTACATGAAGAAGGGTCTCGGCTCACGCCGGATGGGTATCCTGTTTTCCGTCTTGCTGGTGTCGTCGTTCGGCTTTGTGTTCAACGCCGTACACGCCAACTCGATGACCAGCGCGCTTCAAAACGGGTTCGCCGTGAGTCCGTGGCTGAGCGGTCCGGTCATTGTTGCCGTCGCGGCGCTGGTGGTGTTTGGTGGTATCCGGCGGATCACCCGATTTGCCGAAGCGGTGGTTCCGATGATGGCGCTGGTTTACCTGCTGGTGGCGTTTGTTGTGGTCGCGCTCAACCTCTCCGAAGTGCCGAAAATCGTCGCGCTGATCGTGCGCAGCGCCTTCGGACTGGAGCAGGTCGCCGCGGGCGGTCTCGGGTGGATGGTGTCGCAGGCGATGATGCAGGGGGTGCGTCGTGGACTGTTTTCCAACGAAGCCGGTATGGGCAGTTCGCCAAACGCGGCCGCCACTGCCGAGGTCAAACACCCCGCGTCACAGGGTTTCGTCCAGATGCTGGGCGTATTCATGGACACCATTGTCATCTGCACTGCGACGGCTTCGATCATCCTGCTTGCCGGTCTGTCTGAGCCAAACGGCGATTTGACCGGCGCACCACTCACCCAGGAGTCGTTGAAGCTGCACGTGGGCGCGTGGGGCAGTCCGTTTGTGGCGATTGTTCTGCAGTTCTTTTCTTTTACAACGATTGTAGCCAATTTCTATTTCGGCGAAACCAACGCGGTGTTTGTGGCGGGAACACGCCGTGTGATACTGCCGTTTCGCCTCGTCCTGCTGGCCTGTGTGATGGTGGGATCGGTGGCCGCGCTGGAGACGGTGTGGAAATTCGCCGATCTTGCGATGGGACTGATGGCCATCGTCAACCTGACCGCAATCCTCCTTCTTTCCCCCGTTGCTGTAAAGGTCATGCGAGACTACACCGACCAGCTGAGCCGTGGAGAGGAACCCGTCTTTGACCGCAAAAAATTCCCCGAGATCGAAAAACAACTGGAAAACGACGTGTGGTAACATAAACTGGACGTCTCTACACGTATCGATGTTAACCCGTTCAACAGAAGGTTCTCCCGCCATGATCCGTTTCACCCGACTTTTTTTAATTATTCTACTGTTACCCGTCACCCTTCTGGCGTCAACAATTCCCCAGGAGCGTCTGGACAACCTCGACAAGCAGCTCAACCGGCTGTACATGGAACACCACGTCCCGGGTATGGCGATCGCCGTTGTTTGCGGGGATGAAATCGTTTTTATGAAAGGCTACGGCCTGGCCGATATCGCCAGAAACAAACCGGTCACCGAAAAGACAGTCTTCGCGATCGGGTCAGCTACAAAGGCTTTCACATCCGCTTTGATCGCCATGCAGGTGGACAAGGGAACAATGGAATGGGACGCGCCCATCACCCGGTACCTGCCCGAATTCAACCTGCAGATCGAAACGGATGATCCCGGCGACGAAGTCCTGCTGACGGATCTCCTGTCGCACCAGACCGGATTCACGCGAATGGGAATTCTGTGGGTGGGCGGCGAAGTACCGGTCGATGAAGTGCTGGAAACAGCGACCCGGGCCAAACCCATGGCGCCGTTCCGCCGGCAATTCCTGTACAACAATGTTACCTATATGGCCGCGGGACGGGCGCTGGAGGAAGCGACCGACAAGTCGTGGCACAAGCTGATGAAGCGGGACATTTTCAAGCCGTTGAAAATGAAAAGATCGACAACATCGGTCAAGGATGCAAAGAGAAACAAACGTCTGGCGCTGGGATATATCTGGGACGAAGACACCCAGCAGTTCGAGCACCTCCCCATGCGGAAACTGGATACCATCGCCCCTTCGGGAGCGATTAACTCCACTGTCAGGGACATGGCCCAATGGGTGCGTTTTCAGCTGCAGAGGGGTCAAATCGGCAATAAACGCCTCATCGAGGACAGCCAGTTCAGCCAGATGTGGAGTGGCCGCATTACGATCAGCGACGGTACGTTTTACGCGCTCGGGTGGATGGTGCACGATTCAGACGGCGACGTGATCGTTGAGCACGGCGGCAACATCGATGGATTTTCCTCCTCAGTCGCGTTTAAACCGCAGCAAAACATCGGCTACGTAATGCTGACCAACGTGTCGATGACGCCGTTGCAGGCGATGCACAGCACCGTTTTCGACGCACTGCTCGAGGACCCGTCCCCGGAAAACGAGAAAGGTTCGGATCTGGCGAAGTACGTTGGAAAATATAACGCGGACTTTGGCAGTTTTCAGGGCCAGACCTTCGACGTGTTCGAACGGGACGGGGCGCTCTATGTGGATGTGCCTTCACAGACGGCGTACCAACTGAAACCTCCCAACGAGAACGGGCGATGGGTTTTTGCCCTGACCAACACGATCGAAGTCAGTTTCGAAGAAGACCAACTTGGAAACATTACCGCCCTTCGTATGCACCAGCACGGCCTTGACTACGACCTGCCCCGTGAAGGAGTCGAAATTCCGATAGAGATTCCCCTCTCCGAACTCGAACCATTACTCGGTGTTTATAGAAGCGATCCGGGTAGCGGCGTCTCCGAGTGCACGGTGTTGATAAAAAATAATCGGCTGGCCGTCGATATACCTGGACAGATGGTCTACGAGCTCGACCCCCCGGATACCAAAGGTATCCGCGCTTTTCGGATCAAGGGTGATATCGGTGTCAGTTTTGGCAACGAAATCGACGGATCCAAAACCTTACTCCTGCATCAGAACGGGTTGCAACAGGTCTACCGCCGGGTCGCCGGGCAAGTGGATGACGGACTCATTACGCTTCAGGAACTGGACAAAAAACGCGGCACACTGGAAGCGGGTCGGATTCTGAACGGTCTGGGAAACATGAAGATCGTTTCAACCGTGCAGCTGGAACAATCCGGAATTGACGCGAATGCCACGGTCTGGTTCGCCGGGTCGGACCGTTGTCGCGCGGAAGTGGATTACGGCAGGTTTGGCTGGACGCGGTCGTCGTTTATCGGCTCGGAGGG
>CAYUDF010000340.1:0-4545 GCA_964443465.1 uncultured bacterium | reverse complement strand
GCGTACCACAACAGATGCCGGCCTTTGAGCATCAAGCGAAGCTCCGCGCTTACCATCCCGAAAAAGTAGAATCCGGTACGGACCGCGGCCAGTTCGCTCCAGCTGTGATAGGGCGCCGATTCGGGCTCCGGCGCGGTCTGTGTTTTTAATTTCCCTTTTTTCTTTTTGCGCGGTTTCCTGCGACCGGCCCTGGCCGGATCAAACCGGTCGAAACTCACGGCGGACACGGCGGTGATACCCATCGCCCATACCAGCCACAGCAATCGCAGCGGTAACATCCCGATCGACCAGTCCAGGCCGTTCCATATAAACAGGCTCATTGGTTTGTCAGCCGCTTCCGGTACGAATCCGACAAACCCGATCTCAAACCCGAGGTCGGCGCCCGGATAAGCGGCCAGTGCTGCCGCTTCCATGCTGGGCAACATGGCGCCCAGTCCGCTGAAATCCATGAAGGGCGTGTTCAACAACAGGCTGTTCAGAAACGCAAACTCGGCGAGAAACAGGTACAGAATGTTGCCAATTGTTCCGCGGAGCCACCGGATCGATTCAAACAGCACCGCGGCGGCGGCGGTCAGCGCCATCACGGGAAGACAGATAAAGAAAAACGGCGCGACCAGCGCCCACAGGTCAAAACCCCCGGGAACACCGATCAACAACTGCATGGCCACCGCGGCTGCGGCAAGTATCAGGGTCATAAACGACAGGACCGCGAAATTGCTCAGCCACTTTGAAATCACGTATGCCCATTTACCCAGTGGCGTCGCCGCAAGAATCTCGCCGACCCGTGTATTGCGGTCCCGCGAGATTGAGTTTTTCACCAGGTAGAAGCCGATTATTCCCAGCATGATCGCGCTGGCGCTGGCCATCAGGCTTCCGACCCACGCCGAATTGTACTCGCCGCGGTATTGACCCAGATGAATTGTCCATTTGCCGGTTGCCACCAGGTACCCGAAAAACACCGCGCCCAGCAGAGTAATAAGAAAACTGTAACGGCGGGTGCGTTCGCGAAAATCGCCAAGAGCCAGTTGGTATATCTGCCCGATAACGTTCATCAATTGGCCTCGTTGCGGCGGCTGGCCAGCAGGTAGAGGTAGGCGTCTTCAAGTGTGGGTGTTTTCGGTGAAGCGCCGGCCGGCGGCGTTTCACCGGTCACAAACCGGACGCGCACCCCCTCGCTCGTTCTCGTCGTACCGCTGATGACGTGTGAACCGGTGAATTCCTGGAGTTGCGTGCTTGGAATAGTTTCCTCCCAAACCTTGCCGGTAGCCGAGACCAGCAACTGTTCCGGTGTGGAGTGGGCGAGCAGACGGCCCTTGTTCATAACAGCAATGGATGTGGCGGTCGCTTCGATGTCGGACACGATGTGTGAAGACAGGATCACCACACGGTCCCCGGACAACTCCGCCAGAAGACTCCTGAAGCGAATGCGTTCCTCCGGGTCGAGCCCGGCGGTGGGTTCGTCGACGATCAATAACCGGGGATCATTCAAGAGTGCCTGGGCGATTCCCACGCGCTGTTTCATGCCTCCGGACAGAGAGCCCAGCGGGCGCTTGCGGGCATCGACCAGGTTGACGATTTCGAGCAACTGGTTGATTCTTGTTCGGGCGGATCGGCCGGAAAAACCGCGCGCGGCGGCGAGATAAGCGAGGAATTCGACTGCATTGAGGTTGGGATAAACGCCAAAGTCCTGGGGAAGGTACCCCAGTGTGTTTCTGACCCGGTCGGGAGAGCGCGAGATATCGGTACCGTCCCACTCGGCGGTTCCCGTTGTTGCTTTTGTTACCGTGGCCAGGATGCGCATCAGGGTCGACTTGCCCGCTCCGTTGGGACCAATCAGTCCGAGCACACCCGCCTCGATCTCGAGGCTGAACTCTTTCACCCCCCACACGTCTCCTTTGTAGCGTTTACCGACATTTTCAATTTTCAGCATCGATTGGTACTCCTCGTTGATTGATCCGACCGTCCTGAAGCTGGAAAGGATTAGAAGTATATACGATTACGGGGACGTTATGTTGCTTCTGGAATCCTATGGAGTGTCGACATCGCATGATCATGTAGTTTCTCTCCTCCCGAACCCGTTTCGATCGCCGAAAACAGCCACTTTGTGCGGGTACAAGGCCGGCCGAATCAGCCCTATAATTGTAGCGACACCAAATATCTGACCCGGGAGGATCACTATGTCACTGAAATACAGAGCAGTATTGCTGGTTTTTATTGGATTTGTACTAATTCTGTCGACTACGACGGTAGATGCCGTTGTCGACAATTTCATCGAAGATTTCTCAACCACAGAATACAAGTTGTCGACTACGACGGCGTGGTGGGACACCGTTGCGGGAGAAATTAAACTCCCCGAGTTCCATCCTCTTCTCGTTGGAAGTTACAACACACCGGGGACAGCGTACGACGTTGCTATCTCGGGTAACATGGCTTACGTGGTGGACTGGTCGGGCGGACTCCAGGTCATCGATATCAGCGATCCGGCAGTTCCCGTGTTGGCCGGTAGCTACATCACTTCCGACGACGCTTACGGTGTTTCCGTGTCCGGCGATTACGCCTATGTGGCTGCCGGCACGGCCGGTCTGGTTGTTATCAATATCTCCAACCCGGCCACGCCGACGCAGGTCGGCAGTTATACGCCGGTCTATGCTAATAATGTGTTCATTTCGGGGGACTACGCCTACGTAGCCGCAGCCGGAGACGGCCTACTTGTAATTGACGTCCACGATTCCGCCACACCTACCCTGGCCGGTTCATATAATACCCCCGGTTCGTCGCAGGCCGTGGTTGTTGACGGCGACTACGCCTTTCTGACCGACGGGGGAGCCGGTCTGCAGATATTCGATGTCACCGATCCGGCCGCCCCTGTGCTAATCGGCAGTTATGACACACCCGGCTGGGCGGCTGGTATGGACGTTGCGGGGAATACCGTCTACATCGCCGACGGTTTCAACGGACTCCAGATCATCGACGTGTTTAACCCTGCGTCTCCGACGCTGGTCGGAAGTTATAATACGCCACATTCTGCAAACACGGTTCGGGTAGACGGGAATTACGCTTATATCGCGGATTTGTCCACGGGATTACTGATTATCGATGTAACAAATCCCGCGTTTCCGGTTCTGGCCGACAGTTACAACACACCGGGTACTGCCTACGGTGTTGCTCTGGCCGGGGATAACGCGTTTGTAGCTGACGCGGCATCGGGTCTTCAGGTCATTCTCGTGGAGGATCGCATGGAACCGGCGTTTTCCAGCAATACTCCGTCAAGCTTTGGTCGCCGCGTTGTGGTTGCCGGGGACATCCTCTTCAGTGCAGAGGGATCTTTTGGTATGACCTCCATTGATATCAGTGACCCGGCGAACATTTTTACAATGGGCAGCTACAATACACCGGATTATGCCAACGATATCGCCGTCGCCGGGAACTACGCGTACGTTGCCGACGATGATTCGGGGCTGGTCGTAGTCGACGTGTCTGATCCAGGCAATCCTGCGTTCGCGGGAGGTTGTGTGACATTGGACAAAGCGAAAGCCGTTGTTGTAGACGGAAATTACGCGTTTATTGCCGACAATGCTGCCGGTCTGGTCACAGTTGATATCTCCGATCCGACAGCACCGGTGTTGGTCGGTCAGTCCAACACACCGACGCTTACCGCCCTCGACGTTGCCGTGGCGGGTAATCACGCGTTTGTTGCCGGTGGCGACCACGGACTTTACGTGTTTGATATTTCTACCCCGAACAACCCAGTTCTCGTCGGAAGCGTAGCCCCCACAAACACCGAAATGATCGCCGTGGCCGTTGACGGGAACTACGCGTTTACGGTTGGTTCCAACCCTGGCAGCGAGTTTTATGGTACAGAAATTTTGTTTGTAATCGACATCACCGATCCAGCCACTCCCGTGCTCACGCCGGGGCATCGTATTATGGGTTACGCCGGCAGGGACGTGGCCGTTTCGGGCGACTATGCGTTTGTATCAACCGGTAGTGGTGGCGTAGACATATTTAACATTTCGGACATGTCGGTTAACATGTTTCCGATTGATAACTACGAGATGACCACCACGGGGCTGGCAATCGAAGGAGAATTTGTTTATTCAACCGGTTGGGTACGGACGGAAGCCATTCGGGTGTTCAACCACGACTACTATACAGACCAGGACATTGGCCGGTCGACCGCCATTACCTACGACGTTGCCGCCGTGAAACTGACGACAACGCAGGTGGATTCGATTCAGTGGAAATTTTCCAGCGCTTATCTCACTTCCTACAGAGATGTTGTACCCGGCGTATGGACCTATACGGGCACGTTTGACAATTGGCTGGTATGGAAGTCAACTCACGTGCAGTTGCCCGGGGGTGGTAACCCGAGTTGCAGCTATCTGGAAGTGCAGTGGCTCTATACCCACGCGACGATTGATTCGGTTGTAGACATCGGTGGCGATCAGGGTGGTTGGGTCAGGGTACACTTTACGCGGTCGGGTTGCGACGTTCCCACAGCCTCTCCGGACCCGGTTGCCGGATACAACATTCATCGCGAAGTGA
>CAYUDF010000339.1:0-4548 GCA_964443465.1 uncultured bacterium | reverse complement strand
ACACACCGATCTTGTTCAGCACAAAACCGCCGATAAACGCGCCCGCCACACCCACACCCATGTTGCCGAGCAAACCGAAACCAGATCCCTTCACGATCTGGCCCGCCAGCCACCCCGCCGCAGCGCCGATCAACAGGAAAAAGATAATATTGATGACGTGCCTCCTTTGTCATTTACAGAATCAGGGCGTTTTGTCGCCGGGGGCAACAACGCCGGTAATCGTATATCGCCGAATCTTCGGTAATTCGTCCTCTTCCCTGTGCCTGCAGTAAACGAAACCGTCGTGAAACACCGCGCCGCTGGTCAGGCCTTCGATGCTGACCCGCCCGATGAATCCACCCGTCGCCGCAAAAACGTCGTATACCGGGGTGTCGTCGACTGGTTCCGTCCAGCGCACGAGAATATTACCATCCCAGTCTACCACGATATCGTCGAAGTATGGCTTGTGGCCGGGAAATTTCATGGCGTTTTTCATTGCGGGCTCCAGACCGGACTGGCCGTCGCGTTCAAACGACCGGTAATACGCTTCCTTGTCCTCATCAGTAACAGGTGGTGCCTCGACATCGTGTCTGATTTCACCCAGCTGTTCGAATTCTTCCGACAGAACCCTGAGATAATATTTGTCTGACCGGCCGATGATGATTTTGCCGTCGCTGGAAACGGCCCATATCAGGTTGGGATGATACGGAACCGTCGCCATTGTCATGGCGTCCCCCACCTGGATCATCTTCCACATTTTTACGCTTGTTGAATCAACAGCAATCGATTCGCTGAAGTCTTCTGATACCCGTAGTATTTTTAACCAGTTCACACCGTTGGGATCCATAAAATCAAATTCCTGCAACCCGAGATAAATGTCGCCATTGGGTCCCACAACGATGTCGGTAACGCTGTCCTGGGACAAGTGAGAATCGAGGTACTCCCCTTCGGGCGAAAAGATCTGAAACCGCTTGTTGAGGTAGTCGTGCGTAATAATCCGGCCGGTGGCATCGATCGCGATCTCGTTGGCCCCGCGGAATTCTCCGGGGCCTTCCCCTTCGCGTCCAATCGTCTTGATGTAGTCACCCGACGGACCAAACACTTTTATGCAGTGGAGCTTGTAGTCGAGGATGTAGATATTACCAGCGGCGTCAATAGCGAAACCACTCGGCGCATACAGTATCGCATCGTCGTCCTCGACATCGTCGCCGCCGATCTCCAGCGACAGATCCAGGTTGACGGTTCCGGTCGTGTACACGTCCTTCAAAGAACCGGCGCCGGCGGGGTCCACGTAAAAAAACGCGGCGACTATCACAAGCGCCGCGATCAATACTACTTGTCCCGCTTTATACCGAAGCGGCAAATCGGTTAACAAATTTGTCCCGTTTCTGAGAGTCTCCATCGAACCATATCCTTGTCGATTGAACCATCGTGTGATCGCATGTTTTGCAGATTTTCATGTCCTGCTTGACGATCCTTTTGCGGATTTTCCGGTACTCCCGGCTTTTCCATACCTTCTTGAACCCGCCATCGGTAAAAACGTTTCCGATCACATAGTCGCCGTCGTAGTCGTAGCAGCACACGGTGACGTCGCCGTTCCACAGGATCTCGGTCTCGTGAAATGAAAACGAGCACCACGGCGGTTTGATCGCCACGAACTCATTACCGGGCAACACCTTGCCTTCTTCCTGCTCGGGCTGAAACCGGTCGACCAGGTCTTCCAGCGCGGGGTCAAAGAAGTCATTGATACACACCGGCTTGAAGTCGATGCCGTCCACCCCGATTTGTTCTCCCAAACGGACGATATCGGCGATTTCGTGCTGGTTGTGTTTAAACACGACAAACTGCAGGATGACGACCGGTTTATCCAGGCCCAGTTCCTTTTTCCTGGCAACGATCCTCTCGAGGTTTCTGATGACCGTGTTGAAATCGGTTCCGTCCCTGTACTTTCGGTACTGGCTGTAGGACTCTTCGGTGACGCCGTCCAGCGCAAACAGAATCTCCGACACACCCGAATCCACCAGTTCTTCCGATTTGTCCAGGGTGCCGTTGGTACCGATGACCGTCCGGATGCCGTTTGATTCGGTGTACGCAGCCAGTTTGCCGATCTCCGAATTGAGAATGGGTTCTCCTGCGAAGTTCATGATCACCTGGCTTGCTACATCCTTGATCTCGTCGATCAGCCGGACGTAATCGTCGTAGCGGAAGTGGCCCTTTTTTCGTTTGTCGATTTTTGCACCAACCGGGCACAGAGGACAGGTACCGTTGCAGATGTTGGTCGGTTCGATCATGAACACGCGCGGATAAACCACGGAAAAAGGAAACTGCGCAATCACAGACAGCGAAACCCGCCGCAGAGGTGCTGGCATTTGCAAAAGAGCGTGATTGGCTCCGTTATACAGTTTTCTCAGCAGTTTCATGCCGCGGGGTCTACGCCTTTCATTTCCTCGCATTCCGCACAGTCGATGTCCTGGCCGATTCTTGCTTCGCGGCTCGATCTCGTCGTGACCCAGTCGCGTTCCTGCCACGGCGGGTTGTGCCGCATGTGCCGCGTGTGCCCGCAATCCAGATCGGCCACCCAGTACCCCTCCTCATCCTTGTGAAATCCCTGGATTCGGCTCACGGCCTTCAACCTTCCAGAATCCGGCGGTGTCGCGCCGCCCTTTCGGGATCCGGGTCGTCTTTGACCTCCCGGTTTTCAACTTCATCGACGTATTCAACCGAGAATCCGTGTTCACGGGCGCCGGCCAGCACCAGATCCCTGTACCAGCCGTACGGCTTCAGGTTCTCATCAATCGCGTCCGGTCTCGCCCTGTAGGCGTCCGCCTGGATCGCTCCAACATTGGTTTCCAGAACGACCGTTTTCCTCTCGTACCCGGACCCGACACCCTCGGCTTTGTCCAGCAATCCGATATCAGCATCGGGTATTATAAAAACCACGCCGTACACCACATCGTCGATCTTACCGGTAAAGAACACGTTGCACTTGCCGGAGCCATCATCGCCGATTTTGTGCCAGCGAAGCACGTGCTTGGGCAAAACGGCCACGGTATCGTCAACCGCGGAAGGAACCCGCTCCCTCAGGCGGCGGGTATACATGTTGGAACCATACGCAAAGTATTTCATCTCTCTCCCCTTTGCGATCATGTTGACGCGACACGAATTAAGACCCGGGTATGGGCTGGCCCTCTACCCAGGGAGCACCGGCTTTTATCAAAGCCTTCTCCATTTCAGGTATCTGCTTCTCGAGAATATTTTCCAGTGTTTTTTTCAAACCGTCAAACTGTTTGCCGGCGATTTCCAGGCTTCGCCTGCTGGACGCCGTTGGGCCGTACGTCGAATTTCGCGTACTGCTCATCGCAAAACCGAGGCGACGGCCGATGGTCGGGTTGATTTTTTCTCCAACACTTCTTTTGGTTCGATTGCCGTTCAGCTGTTCGTCGAACTCCAGCAGGGTTTGGCGCAGTTCGTACAGTTGTGTGTCCAGGTCGCCGGGTTCCGCGGAAGCACGCGATAGCGCCAACTGCATGGTCTCCACTTTTTTTAATGTTTTGTCGAGCACCATCGAGACAGCAGAGGTCGCACGGCTCAACTCGGCGCACTGCTGCCAGAATTCGTCGAATTCTTCGGAATTCGCGCCTGCCAGCGCGCCTTGCCGCATCCGCTCGACTTTAAACGGCGACGGACCGGCGAGTACGGTCACAGCTCCGTCAATCTGCTTTGACAACGTCACAGTGTAGTCCCCCGGTGGCGACATCACGCCGCGGCCGCCCCGCTCTTCGGACCCGCTGTTGGTATCAACAGCCCGGGTGGAGGGGTAACGCAGATCCCAGGCGACCCGGTGAAAACCCTTTTTTGTTTCGCCCTTTACGCGGCGCACCACGTTGCCGTCGCTGTCCTTAACGGTCAGCAATATTGCGGGATCCTGCTGCCTGCGTTCGGCCTCCAGGGCATCCCATCCGGGAAACGGAATGTCTTTATCATCTTTGTTGAGTTTTTTCTCCTGATCCTCGCGAACGGATTTCAGCGATTTCAGTTCGTCGGCGAGGTAATAAGTGAATACAGCGCCGAACGGCGGGTTTTTGGCGGTAAACAAACCGGCTCCCTGCGATCCTTTTTCGCTGAAACCCAGCACGGGGCGTTTGATATACCACCAGGCCTTGCGTGTGGCAAACAGCGTGGCTTCCTGTTTCAGTTGTTCTTCTGTGACGTCTCTCAGCACGCTGTAGTCGTCGAACACGTAAAACCCGCGCCCGAAGGACGCGCCCACCAGATCGTTTTCACGGCGCTGAATGGCCAGGTCGCGGAACGATATAATCGGAAGCCCCCCTGAGAGTTTTGTCCAGTACCCGCCTCCGTCGATCGTAAAATAGATACCAAATTCGGTGGCGGCAAACAGCAGGTCCGGTTTGATGTGGTCCTGTACCAGACGCCACACCACTGTACGCTCTGGAATATTCGCTGCAATCGATTTCCAGTTTTTTCCGCGGTTGGTGCTCTTCAGGAGGTACGGGTTAAAATCGCCGTACTTGTGATTGTCCAGCGCGATATAGACGGTGTTGACGTCGT
>CAYUDF010000338.1:0-4548 GCA_964443465.1 uncultured bacterium | reverse complement strand
GACCTGGCTATCGAACGAAACGAGCTCGCCAACGAGCGCACCGTGTTGTCCTACGCACGCACGTCGATCATGTCGTTTCTCACCGGTGTGACGGTGATCAAACTGTTTCCCGATATTCTGGCCTTCAGAATTCTCGGATGGATATCGATTGCCCTCTCGGTTGTTATCATCATCATCGGTTTAAAAAAGTTTGTTATCAAAGTCAAATCGCTCAGACGGGCGCACGACATGCGATCAAATCGCACCCGCCCGCACGAACGTCATCGTTAAACCGATAATCAACGCCGCACTCATACATGCGTGTATGTCGCGTTGCGTGCGGCGTTATTTCTCTGTTTCTTCGATGATATCACTAATTTGATGAGAAACCCATGGTTCCGTTGATACGGTAACAGATGATTTCCACCGCTCCGGACCCGTCTTCCTCGTCACCCATTTTGCCCCTTCCTCCGCCGAACTGGTCCCGCATCGAATCGACGAATCCCTTCACGACCACTACTCTGTCGTCACCCACAAAAAAGAAACCGTTGTACAAACCATCCTCCGGACACTGAAACGAAACCTGTTTTTCGAAAAAACCGTCGGAGTTAAATACGTCGAGGGTCAGCATCACACCGTCCGGCTGGTTGTAGTCGCTTCGGGAGTGACGGACCCAAAGCCTTCCCTGATTGTCCACTTGAAGGCCACGGTGAAACCACGCCACGTCGGGTTCGGTGTCCTCAAATCGATAGTCCACCTTGAAGGGTGCCGTTTTGTAACGCCTTTCGGCCATCGCTTTGATCCGCCTTTCGCTCCGCGGACTACGCGGCAGGGACTCGAAATCTCTTTCGATCACGCGGTCCAGGGAACCGTCGGGATTAAACACAGAGATCGCGTAATGGTTTCGGTCTTCGAACGCGTAAACGCGGCCGTCCGGGCCGACGTCGAAGCTCCACATGAACCCGCGGAACTGTTTCTTTTCGTCGAACACCATGTTTTCGTAGTCGTATTCCAGTTGTTGCTGAATATACCGGACGATCTCCGTGCCATCTTCGCGGAAACCGGCCAGGACAAAGCGGCGGACTCCGGCGCTGGGTTTCGAGGCTTCCAGGTGATCGACCTTGGCGACGACCAGATACTCGCCCCTTCCCACCGCGCTGACGGGCATGACAAACTGGGCGTCCTTGTTTTCCACCTCTACGTCACCGGAGGGGATACCGTCGAGACCGACCTTGACCAGTGTGCGCATCGACATCTGCAGGATCGCCACGCTGCCGTCGGGTGTAATACACATGTCGCGGACAAAACCGACTTCACCGGGTCCCTCGCCCTGTCCGAAATAGGGATCCAGCGCTTCTCCGTCGGAGGAATACACGTGGGCGATCTGCTGCTGGGGATCGAGAAGATAGAGGGTGCCGTTTTCGTCGGCGACCACACGGGTGATCAGTCCGAAAAAGGAATCTGATTCGGGATCGCCACCGGCGCGCCACAATTCCTCCAGGACCACCGTTTCTGCGCCGTTTTGCGGAGTTGAACTGTTTTTGACGTGTAACACACCGTCGATTTGCTGTTCTTCGCCGGCCACGGACAAATTGGCGCTGAAAACACACAAGATGATCGATACCAGGACAAACGTCGTGCTTCTGAATCCAACTGCGGAAAGGAATCTCTTCATCGTGACACCTCGCTGATTGTTAAAATTAACTAGCGGTAATATATTACCGATACGGTAAAAATATACCGGGTGTACGTCGGGGTCAAGTCGAAAAACAAAGATAAGGGGTGTCCGGGTGCGAAAATTGCTCGATGTCGTTAATCGTTAACCAGTTCCATCACACGGTCTGCGAACTGTTGTCGTAACCGGCCTTATTTTAATGAGATACCTGTTAAAGGAGGGGCTCTCATGAATCACAATCGTGCATTATTCACATGTGTTGTCGTATTGCTGGTGTGGGTTTCGGTGGCGGGCGCCCAGGCGAATCTGGGTCTGAAGGGTATCGGTGTGCGGGTGGGAATGGCCAATGCCGAGAATCTGGACGCCGCGCTGGCGTTTGGCGTGTTTACGGATCTCGGGTTGTTTCACCCCAACGTTTCCTTTGAGACCTATATCAACTACTGGTCCTCATCGGAAGGCATCGAAGGTTTCAGCGAAATATCGTTCCGCGATGTCGCTGTCGGCGCAAAGGCCGAGTACATGTTTGACCTCGCCAACCCGACGGTCAGACCGTTTCTCGGGGGCGGTTTGAGCATGCACTTCCTCCACACCGAAGCGAACATGGAGAGCATCTCGTTCGGGACGCTCACAATTCCCGGTGTTTCGGCCGGAGCTTCGGATACCAAGCTCGGACTGGACCTGGGTGGCGGTATACGCGCCGGTGTGTCGGACAAAGTCGATGTCATCGGGGAGATGTGGTACACCATGGTGAGCGACTTTAACCAGCTGGGATTCCAGGCCGGCCTGTTGTTCAAGCTGTAGTTCCTCGTTTATACTTAAATACCGGGGCGGGTCATGTATCGTGCATGACCCGCCTTCGTGTTTATTGAAGGCAACAAAGACTCTCCCAAGCCGTATACATTGTAGTTACGTGCTTGACCCCACCTCGCATCTTCTATTTATTTCAATTACATGGGGATTGTGCTGCGATCGTATTCAGGTAGTTTTTATCACCTACGAACATTGATACGATTGTCAGCACAAATCGCCATAATCTATGTCGCCGTCAGGTCGACATAGATTCATATCCCTGCGAAAGGAAACGCGATGAGTCGATCCCGGTTGCGACTGTTGGCCCTTCTGGTCCTGCCCCTGTTGTGGGTCACGTCCGTTCTGGCGGGGCCGGAGAAGTACAACTCCTCTCTTCGGCTTTTAAGGCATATTCGTGCGACGCAACCAGGGAAAACCGGATTCGAACCGCAGATGGCTGCCGCCGTCGACGCGGTAAAAGCCGTGGTCACCGTTAAATTTGATCACGCACTCTCTCCAACGGAAATATCGGAACTGGAACGTGCCGGGGTGGAGTTTTTCCACATAGACGGCAAGGTCGCCAGGACTCGCAGCGTTTACCCGGCCCGCATCCCGTGGCCGCAGCTGGACGCGATCAGCAATCGTACAGAGGTATTGCGCGTCGAGAGCGCGTGGAAACCGTGTGTTTATCCAACGCTCGATGTCAGCGGACCGGAAATCGAAGCAGATTCGTGCTGGGCTTACGTCGACCCGCTGGGGCTTCCCATCAGTGGAAAGGGCAAACGCATTGTGGATTTTGATACCGGTATCGACGTGTTCCACCCATCGTTCTTTTTTGCCGACGGCGATACCCTCGACTGGATCGACGTGGACAACAACCACAGCTTCACACCCGGCACGGACTGCGTCGATCTCAACGATGACGGTTTACCCGGTGGCGACGAAAAGCTGCGGTTCATCGACGGATGGGTGTGGGATATCGCGCGCGTGTTTGGTTACAACGACAAAGCCAACTCCGACTACGTTTACCAGACGTATTGGGACTGGTTGTACGCCGACGTGAATAACAACCTCGTCCGCAACTTTGGCCCGTCGGACGGGTTCGGCGAAAGCGATCCGACGTTTGGCGAGCCGTGGTTCATCACGCTGGATGATAACGACAATGGTACGCTGGACCGCGGTGAAAAACTGGTCGCACTGGGCACTTCCAAGATCGCGGCGACACTGAACACAGGATCGATTGAAAGGACACGCGGGGTTGATCTGATTCAGACGGATGATGATACCAACGGACACGGGACCGCCGTTTCCGGTATTCTTGCCGGGGGCACGCCCTACAGGCACCGTTTCGCCGGTGTTGCGCCCGACGCGGAATTACTGGTGGGCAATGTGTTTTCCGACGTGCCGCTGTCGTACCTGATTCCGTGGGCGCGGTCGCGCGGCGCCGACGTGATGCTCTACGAGTACGGCAGCTATACATACGAATTTCTGGACGGATCTTCGCTCGAAGAAGAACTGGTGACGGCGGAGCATTCGAACATTATCCAGGTGACGCCGTCGGGTAACCTGGCTCGAGGAGGGAAACACGCGGTCGTCACCATCGCCGGACTCGATTCGGTGTCGCTGAGAATGCGCGTGCCGGTTTACAACGGCAACATCCTGCGTTTCTACAGCACCACGAGATGGCGCCCCGATGCCCACACCGACCTTACTTTTCGTCTGAAGTACCCGCAGGGTGTCGAATGGACCCTCGCTGACAGTGTGTCTTATCTGTACAACTATGAAGCATGGTACGACCGCGACATGAGTCCGCGACGTACCCACAAATTTAACCTGTTCGTCAACCGTGGATACCGGACACACGTGGTCGGGAACTGGGAATTGAAAATAATCAACAACTCTTTCCATCCGGTTGAAGTCATCAGTGACGTGGCCGACGACAATTCGTCGTGGGCCGGCGGAACGGAATTCCAGAACTACGTGTCCAACACCCGCAACGTTACATCACCGGCAACGGCCGACAGTTCGCTGGTCAATGGGTCTTATTCCACGCGCGGATTCGAGAGCTACGGCGGTGTGGGCGGGGGCTCGCTTCCACCGGGCGA
>CAYUDF010000337.1:0-4550 GCA_964443465.1 uncultured bacterium | reverse complement strand
GAATTGGGCTCTCCGGCGAGGTATTTGTCGACGACGGATACGATCCGGGAGCGGATCTCGGACAGAGGTTCGTCGCTGTAGGTCGTCAGAATATCCTGGACCGGGTCCATACCAAGAAATCGTTCTCCGTCGGTGGTCGCTTCGGGCACGCCGTCGCTGAAAATGGCCAGCAGGTCGCCCGGTTCGATCCGGGCTTCGCCGGCTTCGAGCATAAAGTCCTCGATCATTCCGACCGGAAGGCCGGTCGACTCCAGCTGGTCCAGCGTGCCGTCGGCGCGGACAATAATCGGCGGCTCGTGGCCCGCGTTGACATAGCGAATGTCGCCCGTGTCCGCGTCCAGCTCGGCAAGAAACAGCGTCACAAACTGCTCCGGCGTGAGGCTTCGAAACAACTGGTTGTGGAGGTGTTTTGTCAATTCGAGTAGGTCGCCCTCGATCTCGGCCAGCATGCCGATCAGCACCGTCGCCGCGCCCATAGCAAGCGCCGCCGTCATACCTTTGCCGGATACGTCGCCCAGTGCGAACAGGTATTTTCCATTCACGCGCGGCAGACACTGGTAAAGATCGCCGCCCACGGCGCGGCACATCACCTGGTAGGGTTCGAGCTCGTAACCGGCCGGCGGTTCGATCGTGTCGGGCAACATGGCGCGCTGGATGTTGGCCGCTGTTCGCATCTCGCTCTCGAAACTGATATTGCGGAGTTTGACCGCCACGGCGTTGGCCGTCGCAGTGAGCACTTCGAGGTCGGCCTGGCCGTACTGGATCTCCGGACTCGCCGTATCGACATAAAGGATTCCGCGCACGCGTTCGTTGTCAAACAGCGGCGCCGCCATGGCGGATCTGAGGTTGAGAGTGAGAATGCTGTGCTGGTCGATCAGGTTGGGATCTTCGAGCGGATTGGCCACCAGGATCGATTCGCGCTGGCTCAGTACTCTGCCCACAACGGTGGTACTGAGCTGGAGCGGCGCGTCGGAGTCGCCTTCCTTTGTCCATCGCGAACGGATCTCAACAGAAGTGGCCTCGCCCCGGTCTTCCAGCAGCACCACGCGGTCCGCCTGGACCCAGTTGGCGACAAAACGGCATGCCGCCTCGCCCACCGTCTCCGCGTCACTGCCCGATGCCAGCAGTTCAAACATGCCGGAACTCATATCCACGATCCGGTCCCTGGCGGCGGCGGAGTATCCTTCACTCATATTATAACGAAGACGTGTGGTCACCTGGTTGGGTCGGACAAATGTCTGGGAAATCGGCATGTCCATCGACCAGCGGAGTAACGTACCCGCAAAACTGAGCAGCGAGCCCGATCCGACCTCCACCTCGTCGGCGCCCACCCGCGTACCGTTCAACTCGGTACCATTGGTGCTGCCGAGGTCGCGCACGTACAACCTGCCATCACTCACGCGGAGTATCGCGTGCGCCTTGCTCACTCGAGCCACCGGCACCTTGACCGCACTGTCACCGGAACGCCCCACGGTGTGTTCGCCGTCTTCCAGACGCAAAGGGTGGTTTTTACCGTCGTACGCAATCTCCAGCTCGACCATATTAGTAAACCTCGTTAATCAATAAACATTTGCCTCTGGACATAATTAACTAATATAATGCAATATTAGGCGTTCCAAACAGTTCTGTCAACCCAACCGGTCACTCAATGATAAATAAAAAACTGGCCTCCTACGATATCACCGACAAAATTGGCGCCGGTGGTATGGGCGAAGTGTACCGCGCCCGCGATACCAAGCTGGGTCGCGAAGTCGCCATCAAGATACTGCCCGAGATGTTCGCGCAGAATAACGAACGGCTGGGGCGATTCAAACGAGAGGCAAAGCTGCTCGCTTCCCTGAACCACGCCGGAATCGCCACACTTCACGGCCTCGAAGACTCCGACGGGGTTCATTTCCTGATCATGGAACTGGTCGACGGCGAGGACCTGTCGCAAAATATTTCGCGCGGCCCGCTGTCGGTTGGTGACGCCCTGTCCATCGCCAGAGACGTCGCCGACGCGTTACAGACGGCGCATTCGCAGGGTATCGTCCATCGCGACCTCAAACCGGCTAACATTAAAGTCCTGCCCGACGGAAAAATCAAGGTGCTCGACTTCGGTCTGGCCAAGGCGATGGAAACGGACGCCGACGACCCCAACATGTCGCAGTCGCCCACAATCGCCACCGTCGCCGGTACAATTGGCGGTGTCATACTGGGGACGGCCGCTTACATGAGTCCGGAGCAGGCGCGCGGCAAACCCGTCGACAAACTCACCGACGTGTGGGCGCTGGGGTGCGTCATGTACGAGATGCTCACCGGCAAAAAGACATTTCCCGGTGAAACGGTGAGTGACACCATCGCAAAGATCCTCGAGCGCGAACCGGACTGGGAGCAGATGCCCGCCGACACGCCCCAGCCCGTACAGAGACTGCTCCACCGTTGTCTGCAGAAAGACAAGACCATGCGACTGCAGGACGTCGGCGAGATCCGGGCGGAAATCGACGGCGTTACCAGCGGTGCTTCCAGCGTGTGGACCGGACCCGTATCTGTTTCGAGCGCCGGAGAAGGAAAATCACGCCGGGGAAAGGCCCGGTTATGGAAAGTTCTGGCGCTGGTTTCGACGGTCGCCGCCGTTCTGTTCGCCGCCGCGTGGCTCCGGACCCCCGGTGAGAAACCTCGGCTGATACGGTCGTCGATTCTCCAGCCCGCTGAATCCCGTTTTCTGACGATGGGTGATTACGCCGGACCGGTGGTGGTCTCTCCCGACGGAAAACGGATCGCGTTTGTGGCCAACGACGCTTCGCTTCAACGCGTGCTTTACGTCCGCGAACTGGACGCGGCGGAAGCGAGGACCATCCCGGGCACAGTAGAAGCCTCGTTCCCATTCTGGTCCCCGGACGGTTTGTCGATCGGGTATTTCACCGACACACAACTGAAACGTGTGGACTTGTCGGGTGGCTTTCCCATTACCATATGTGACGCGATCAACGGCAGGGGTGGCGACTGGAACCAGGACGGCGTCATCATTTTTTCACCCGACTACCAGACACCTCTGTTCCGCGTGCCCGCCTCCGGTGGTGACCCGATCGCCGTTACCCGTATCGACACCACCGTGCACACGACTCACCGCTGGCCCGAAATCATGCCCGACGGAAAACACTTCGTGTACCTGGCGGCGCATCACGACATCAACCTGAGTGGACAATACGGGCTTTACTTCGGTTCACTGGACGGGGGCAAAGACAAACGAATTCTGACGACGGGCGCGGCGGCCATGTATTCCAACGGATACCTGTTGTACATCAGGGAAAACACATTGATGGCAGCGACGTTTGATCCGATCAAAGGCGAGTTTACCGGCGAACCGTACGCGATGGTTGACAAGGTCCAGTACGACCCGACGACGTGGCGCGCGGCATTTTCCGCGTCACAAACCGGGATACTGGCCTACCATGGCGGCGACAGCGACAGAATGGGTACCCAACTTGTGATTGTTGATAAAACAGGCGATCAGGTCAACGTGGCCACCGAGGCGGACGTGTACTATCACCTGGCCCTGTCTCCCGACGGCAAAAGACTGGCGTGCAGCAGCGGTTTTAGTACCGGTGGCTCCAACCGCCTCAGCATCTGGATCTACGATCTGGACCTGGGTCTGAACACACGGTTGACGTTCAACAGCGGGGCAGATATCGCGCCGGTATGGTCACCCGACGGCAAGTCGCTGGTTTATGCCACGATACACCCCGGCACTCAGGCCCTGCAGAATCAGCTCACTGTCGCCCGGACCGACGGAAGCGGGGAGGAAATTGTGTACGAATCGACCCGGGAGTTGTGGCCCACCGACTGGTCTGCCGACGGAAAGTTTATCGTACTCACCGAGGGACAGTTCCTGGGTAGTGGTGGCGACATCTGGATAATGCCGACATCCGGGGATCACACTCCGTTCCCATACCTGAAGACCGAATTCCCGGAGAACAGCGGTGTGTTATCACCCGACGGTCGTTGGTTGGCGTACAGCTCCGGTGAATCCGGACAGAACCAGATATTTGTTTCGCCTTTTTCGCCCACGGGGGCGGCCACGCACAGAAGTCTCGCCAAATGGTTGGTAGCACCCATCGCCAGGACATTGGGGGCTCGTCTCCTGTGGTCCGGGGACGGACAACAACTATACTTTATCAATGTTGAAGGGGAAATCCGGGCGATTGATGTGGACGGTTCTGGAGACAGTTTCCTCGTCGGCCGTTCCGAGGTTATTTGCAAAGCCGACCCGTGGAACTTCGGGCCAATCGGTTACGACGTTTTTCCCGACGGCGAACGGTTTGTGGTTAACGCATTCGGCAACATGATTTCACGGCCGATCACGCTGGTGCAGAACTGGGAGCTGCAGCTGCGACGCTGACCAAACGGTGCCTACTCCATTTTATCGACGATCGCCTTGAATTTGGGGTGTTCCCGGATCGGATCCAGATCTTCGTCGTGCTCGATCCAGTCTTTGTGAGCGAACCCGCACGCGACCGACTTCTCGAAATAGTCCACCGCTTCCTCCACCCGGTCCACCCGCGCGTATG
>CAYUDF010000336.1:0-4551 GCA_964443465.1 uncultured bacterium | reverse complement strand
GTTTCTGATTGTTCCGGGTTCATGTCGTATGCGTCCCTCGTTTTTGGGGTCTACCCAGTTTTACCGACGTTATTGTTCTTCCACGTATTGCTCGCAATGCCAGACGCCAGCCTCGGTTTTCGGAATAAGGCAGTTTTCGCGATTTGCGCAATTGACACACAATCCCTTGTGTGTCCCAGTGTCTTTCGCCCGGCGTTCAGGGTTCTGCGGATTAATCGGGTCTTGTTCCCTGCCGTCCTTCCGGGATCCAGAGGGATGGCGTACCATATTTTTCTTCATCCTCGGTGAAGAAGGCGACCGTCACTCTTCTAATAAAATAAGTGCCCGTCAGTGTGTTTCTTAGTGACGAGACATCCGACAAAATTCAATCTGTACATCTTCCCTATATCAATAGGTGTGCCATCGTCGGCAGGAGTCGAGATCCGTCAGATACTCGCACGACAGGGAGAAAGGCATGAATGTAACACTTTGCTTTTATGTATGTTACGGATGAGTGGGCACGGGAGCATCGTTCTGTGTCAAAACAAAAGCGGGGGAGTTTGTGCCGATGATCAGCGGGGCGTTTCGCCCCGGCGGGGTGATTCGTACCGAAAATAAAAGCGGGGTGGTGGCTCGCGGGAGTTGGTCTTCCGAGCGACAGAGGCGCGCTTACCCGCCCTGGTCCGATGTTTTTTCCAGACGTTTCATTTTCTCACGCAACGTTTTGCGATCTATTCCCAGGATGTCGGCCGCTCGTGTCTTGTTTCCCTTGACCGACGCCAACACGTTGTGGATGTGCAACGCTTCAACTTCTACCAGGGTGCGGAACAATCCGGTTTCCCGCACGCCGGTATAACGCATTAGATCGGGCAGGTCAGGAACGTCGATAATATCAGAATCCGTCATCACCACAAGTCTGTTAACCACGTTTTCAAGTTCCCGGACGTTACCCGGCCAGGAATAGTTTCGCAGTATTGCCAGCGCTTTGTCCGAAATCCGCGGTTCCGGTTTTTCCACTTCCTCGGAGTATTTCCGGGCGAAATGTCTGGCCAGGAGTATGATGTCATCTCCCCTCTCCTGCAGGGGTGGCAGTGTGATTTCAATCACATTCAGACGATAGTAGAGATCTTCCCGAAAGCTGCCCTTTTTTACCAGGCTCAGCAGATTCTTGTTGGTCGCCGCCAGGATCCGTACGTTGACTTTTCTGGATTGGCTGGAACCAACCATACAGATTTCCTTTTCCTGCAGAACTCTCAGGAGTTTGACCTGCATGGCAAGACTGGTTTCGCTGACTTCGTCCAGAAATATTGTCCCGCCGTCCGCGGTTTGAAAAAAACCGGCCCGGGACTCCATTGCACCCGTAAATGCGCCCTTCACGTACCCAAACAGTTCGCTCTCCAGAAGGGTTTCCGGAATACCGCCGCAATTCACGGGCACAAAAGGCGCGGACGCGCGTTTACTGCTATAGTGGATCGCGCGCGCTACCAGTTCCTTTCCCGTACCGCTCTGGCCGGTGATTAGAACCGTTGCAGTAGTTGATGCGGACTTCATAATAGCGCTGAACACCTGGTTCACCGGCTCTGATTCGCCGAGAATGCCGTACTGCGACTTGATGGATTGTGGCACCCCGTCCTGGTTTGCCATGCGAAGTCTGAGCGTGTTCAGTACGCGCCGTACGGCGTTGAACAACTCTTCATCTGTAAACGGTTTTGTAAGATACTCTTCAGCACCCGCCTTGATGGCGTCAACGGCTCCTTCCACCGTAGCGTACCCGGTAATCATCATGACTTCCGTATTTTTAAGGTTTTCGCGGACGTAGCGAATCAGATCCATTCCCGAATTCTTCGGCATTTTATAGTCCGTTATCACCAGATCCACGATCATACTGTCGAGGATTTCAATCGCTTCAGCCACACCGGATGCGGTAATCACCTCATAACCTTCGGCAGTGAGGTTTCGCTCGAGCATCTCCACGGTTTCCGGGGAGTCATCCACAATCAAAATACGTTCACCCGAATTTTCGGCACTCATTCTTTATTCTCATTTCGCTGTTTTGATCCCGTTAGCGGAAAATAGATCAGGAACCGTGCACCCTTTTGCGGCTTCGATTCGACAACAATTCTTCCCCGGTGGGAACTGACAATGCCGTGAACGACGGCGAGTCCCAAACCTGTTCCCTCGTTTATATCCTTGGTGGTAAAGAACGGCAAAAAGATCTGGTTCGTCAAGTCATCGCTTATACCGGTGCCGGTATCTTCCACGATGAGACAAATATCATCGCCGGCTAGTCGGGTCTCTATGGCCAGATTGCCGCCGTCCGGCATCGCCTGTATTGCATTGACCAACAGGTTCACGAGTACCTGGTTAATCTGCCCGGGATCAACCGTGATACTCGGCAGATTGCTATCCAGCTTGCACTCCAGATGAATACCCGCTTTCAGGCTTCGTGCTTCGAAGAAATAAATACTATCGGTCACTATATTGTTCAGATTCACCGACACCATTTTGGGCGGCAACTGCCGCGCAAACGTCATGAGTTTTTTAATGATTTCCCGGGCATGAAGCGACGCGGATTCTATGTTTCCGAGATCTTTTTCCACTTGTTCGTTCAACGCCGGAGTCTTCTTGGCCAACTGCGCAAATCCCAGAATGTTACCCAGGGGCTCGTTTAATTCGTGGGCGACACCCGCAGCGAGTTGTCCGATCGTCGCGAGGCGATCTGCGTGCCGAAGTTGCTTTTGAAGCGACGCTTTTTCCTCTGAAGCCCTTGTATGCTCATAGTAGTGGGCTACTTCGCGCGCCACGCTATCGATCAAACTTCTCTCCTCAGCAAGAAAAGGGCCCTCGTCCAGGGTCAGTTTCTTTTCGAGGTAAACCACTTCAACAGAACCGAGTATCTGACCGTTGACAATGATGTCAGACACCTGACGGTAGGGCGTAGCCTGGAAACCATCGGTTGTCCAGGAATACCCGTTGATCACGATGCGGGCGGCCGCCATCTCGGGAAACAACCAGGCCGGGGGAAGCAGGTCGGCGATATTCTGCATGACTTCATCGAGCGGCGCCTCCGGCCGTGCAACCACACGAGCAATCCCGTATAGGCAGGATATTTCCTTTATTCTTTCTCTCAGTTCTATCTGCGCGTATTGGTGGGACAGCGCGATACCCAGGATATCTGAAATGTCCTCGTAAGAATCGATATCCGGGGCGGAGAAATAATTTGTTTTTCTGCTTTTCAGCTGGAGAATTCCAATGCATTCGTCCTCGATCCGGATCGGTAAGATTGCGAGGCTGTTGTAAGGACTGGACAGTCGCGACGTCATACTGAATTCTGGTGTTTTTTCTTCTCCCGCCCCGGGCGTTTCGCCAGTCCAGAATCCACCCCTTCTGGAAACATTCGCTTGAAATCTGTCCGTCTCCCCTCTGATCACGTTACAACACAGGCTCTCCACACTCAGCTCATCCCGGTCACCCGGTGAAGAATCCGTCTCTTCACCCAACGGACACGGAACAAGGATAAATCCGAAAGGCATTTTTTTTGATCCGGTGATTTCACACCGAAAGTGTTTCTTCGAATCGTCCTTGACCCACAGTTCGATCGCGTCGCACCGGGCGTGTTTCATGATCATTTCCGATACCATTGGCAGGAAGTCCCGCCTCAAAAGCCCCCGTGTCGAATATTTCAATAATTCGTAGGAAAGGTGGCGAAACCGTTCGACGTTTTCCCAAATGGCGGGCTCTGACGCCACCAATCGTCGGGACTTATGGGCGCTTTTGGGACTCATGGTCATATCCTGAGGGATGCATAGGTGTGCGTAAAACTCATAAAATCAATGAATAGATACAGAGTCAATTGTAACTCTTTTCAACGTTCCGGTCCAGCGCCTGCGCCCAATAATGGTCCTCCCGGCCCGTTTCGGGCCACTGGAAACCCCCTCGATTGATTCGGGCGAAATCTCCGATCATTCAAAGAGACAACAGGACCTGATGGTCGACTTGGTCTTGAACGGTATACTCCGCCAGTACCTTGACGCAAACGCCGAAGACATATATTCTACCGTATTGGGGTATTCCGGAAACCTTGTCAATTTAAACTCATTTACGGTCCAGCAATGACAACCAGTACCAGGAAAAAAGCAGACCGTATCTTTGTCAAAAACGGGCGCCGGCACTATCGGCGCAAGTTCAACGCGACCGAAACCCGCATCGGTATTGTCATTCTGTTCCTGCTCGCCTCGATACTCGCATGGGTAACGTGGAGGGGCGCCCACCCCGATCCTACGCTGTTCATGCTTGAAACCAATCTGTCACAGACAGGCGCAGCCGCCGTTGGCTCTACCGGCGGGATCGACCGCGGACCCGTCCCGACCGAACTGGCAGCCGCCGGGTGGTCGGAAGGTGAGATCTCGGTATTCGACTACGACAACCTGTTCGTCAAAATCAACGGCCGTGAGGGCTATTACAAATCGTTCGGTTTTGAACTCCTTTACTTCGTCACGTTCCTGCTGGAGGAAAACCCCCAGACGGCCGTCGATATAGAGCTCTACGACCTCGGTAATTCGGCAAACGCCG
>CAYUDF010000335.1:0-4558 GCA_964443465.1 uncultured bacterium | reverse complement strand
TGAAATTAAATCGATTGATTTAAAAACGACGGGCTTCCGGCGCAATTCCTGGTATCCCAACCATTCGTGGTCCTTCTCAAATTGAACAAAAACACTCCCGGCTTCGAATCTACTTTTCTGATTACGTTTTTTCCGCACCCAGTGGTGGTTACCCAGTCCCGCGAAGCGCCGCCAATTTTGTCCACGGTCGAGGAACGGATCGATCTGTTGGAGAAGTATCCGCTCGACGGCGTGTACGTGGTGCATTTTGACGACAAAGTGCAGAACACGGATTACCGCGACTTTATAAAGGACTACCTGGTGGACGGGTTGCAGATGCGGTCGCTGGTGCTCGGTTACGATTGCCATTTCGGGAAAGACCGTCAGGGTAGTCCGGAAAGCGTCCAGGCGGAAGGCAGGAAACACGGTTTTGAAGTGAGAGTGGTGCCGCCGCTCCAGATGGAGGGGCAGATCGCGTCAAGCACCTATATAAGAAAGACGTTGCTCAAGGGAGATCTGGACAAGGCGAACGCGCTGCTCGGCCATCCGTACACCGTCGCTGGTCCAGTCGAGCGAGGGGCTGGCAAAGGCCGCACAATCGGTTTTCCGACCGCCAATCTCCGGATCGACCATCCGCGCAAGCTGTGGCCCCGGTCGGGCGCTTACGCGATACGGGTCAGGGTGGACGGGCAGATCTACGACGGCATGATGAACGTGGGGACGGCCCCCACGCTCAAGGGCGACGACAGGGCCGTCGAAGTCCATATCTTCAATTTTGACAGGGATATTTACGGGGAGTTTCTGGTCGCTTTTTGTTACGCGTATCTCCGGGAGGAAAAGCGGTTCTCCTCAGTCGAAGAACTGTCGGCCCAACTGGAAAGCGACCGGAAAACCGTCGCGGATATCCTGGCGAAGTCTACGGATCTGGTATAAACGATGCATCGATGGGGGCTCGATCCCCGTTTGGCCCGCCGCACGGGAGCGTCGCCAGCGGGCGAGCGGATCCCGGAAACAGTGTGTAAATCAGGCGGGTACTGCTATTTAGTGCTTTACAGGGTGAAACCCGTATGCTACTTTCCCGTGGATCAGGCGGCTGGTTCGATCGACCCGGCTGCCGCCATCGTGTCGCGCACCATTTTGAGGAGGTGATATGACGATGGCATTGACTCAGGATCAAAAGCAAGAAATTATAGACAAATACAAACTCCACGATAAAGACTCCGGTTCCGCTGAAGTACAAATCGCTCTTCTTTCCGAACGAATCAAGCTTCTCACGGAACACTTCCAGGTCCACAAGAAAGACCACGCTTCTCGCAGGGGTTTGCTCAAGCTGGTAGGGCGCAGGAGGAAACTCCTGGACTATCTGAAGAACAAGAAAATCGAGACTTACCGAGACTTGCTCAAGCAACTCAATTTACGTAAGTAGGCCGTAGGTCGACTCGATCATGAGCCGTCGGATGGTCCGATGGTTTGGCGTACCGCGGGTGTATTTCTATGCCTTCCGCCTGCGCGTGAATAACGTCTGGCAGCAGGCGTTTGAACTCAGAACTTTGGCAGGTATTTATGCATATTGTCACACATGAAATCAATGGACGGACGTTCTCAATCGAAACGGGACGTATGGCCAAACAGGCGGACGGATCCGTAGTGGTTCGTATGGGCGACACACTTGTGCTCGTCACCGCAGTTTCCGACACCAGGCCCTCGACCCGGGACTTCTTTCCGTTGTTCGTGGAATACAGAGAAAAATTCTATTCGTCAGGACGCATACCCGGCGGATTCTTTAAACGTGAGGGACGCCCCGGCGACAGGGAAACACTGACGGCGCGTTTGATCGACCGTCCGCTGCGACCGCTTTTCCCGAAGGGTTTCATGTGTGAGACCCAGATCGTGGCGCAACCGGTGAGTTACGACAGTGAAAACTATCCTGACGTGTTGAGCATCACAGGTGCGTCAGCTGCGCTGGCACTGTCCAACATTCCGTTCGAAGCTCTCGTCTCCGGTGTAAGGGTAGGCCGGCTGGACGGCAAATTTGTTGTCAACCCGACGGTCGAAGAGATCGAAAAGAGTGACCTCGACATCGTTATCGCCGGCACCGATGATGCCGTCTCGATGGTAGAGGGCAGCGCGCAGGAAGTTTCCGAAGCGGACATCCTGGCCGCCGTTAACTTCGGGCACGGAGTGATCAAGGAATTAAACGCGCTTCAGCAGAAATTGATCGACGAGGTCGGCGCTCCCCAGAAGAGGGAAGTTCCAGTGCCCGAAGTAATCGAGGAACTGGACGTTGCCGTCGCAGAAGCGTTTACCTCACGCGTCAAGGAAGCGCTGAACATCAAACCCAAGATGGAACGCCAGGACGCTTTTCACGCGATTTTTGAAGAGGCAAAGGAACGTTTTGAAGAGCAGTTTCCGGAAAAAGGCGGTTACGCCGCCGGTGCTGTTGGTAAAATCGAAAAGGTCGAGATGCGCAAGATGATCCTGGACGACGGCGTTCGCGTCGACGGACGGTCATTTGACGAGGTCCGGCCGATCACCTGTGAAGTGGGTGTGCTTCCCCGCGCGCACGGATCGGCGTTGTTTACCCGCGGCGAGACCCAGAGTCTTGTTTCGACCACGCTGGGTACGGGCCACGACGAGCAGATGCTCGACACCATCGAGGGTGAGAGTTGGAAACGCTACATGCTCCATTACAACTTTCCTAACTTTTGTGTCGGTGAGGTCGGTCCGTTCCGCGGACCCGGCCGCCGCGAGATCGGACACGGCGCGCTTGCCGAGCGTTCGATCCGCCCGATGATTCCGGAGAAAGACGATTTTCCTTACACGATCCGTATCGTTTCCGAGATTCTCGAATCGAACGGATCCAGCTCAATGGCTTCGGTCTGCGGCGGCTCGCTGTCGCTGATGGACGCTGGTGTGCCGATCCCGAAACCGGTTGCCGGTATCGCGATGGGCATGGTGGTTGAGGGGGACAAGATCGTGATTCTCAGCGACATCCTCGGCGCCGAAGATCACCTCGGTGATATGGATTTCAAGGTGACCGGTACGGCAGACGGAATTACCGCGTTTCAGCTCGATACCAAGATCTCGGGCATCTCGGAAGAGATTATGTTGAACGCGCTCAACCAGGCCCGCGTCGGCCGTGACCATATTCTGGGTGTCATGAATCAGACGATCGACAAAAAGCGCGAAGACATTTCTCCGTACGCGCCCAAAATCACGTCTCTCCAGATTCCCGTGGACAAGATCCGCGACGTCATCGGCCCGGGTGGCAAGGTCATTCGCGGCATTCAGGACGAAACGGGTGCCTCAATCGAGATCGAGGACAGCGGAACGATTCGCGTGTTTGCCGTCAACTCAGAGTCGGCCGATGCGGCCGTCAACCAGATCAAGTTGATTACCGCGGAGCCGGAAGTTGACGCGATTTACGAGGGACCGGTCAAGAGCATCCTGCCGTTTGGCGCTTTTATTGAGATCTTCCCGGGACGCGACGGCTTGTTGCACATTTCGGAGATCACGCACCACAGGCTGGAAAAAGTCGAAGATGAACTGAGTATTGGCGATATCGTCAAGGTCAAGGTTCTCGAGATCAAGGACGGCAAGGTTCGCCTGAGCCGCCGGGTCCTGCTGGATCCGCCAGCCGAGGGCGAGCGCGATGATCGCGGCGGTGATCGCGACGGAGATCGTGGCGGACGCGGTGGACGCGGACGCCGGTAGAAAATTTCTTTTTAAAAAGACCGAAAGGGGTTCGATGAGCGGGGCACGCCTGAGCTTTTCGAACCCTTTCGCGCATAAGATAACAAAATGGTACCTTCTTCAAAGTTTCCTCCGGTGAAAAAGTACGTTCTCGACAACGGCCTGACGGTGCTGCACCAACGGAATCCTGTGTCGCGGGCGTTCTGCGCGGGTATATGGACGCGGACGGGTTCGCGGGACGAGCGTAAAAACGAAGCCGGTCTGTGTCATTTTCTGGAACACATGCTGTTCAAGGGCACTACCAGGCGAAGCGCATTCGAGATCTCACAGGAAATCGAGAAGATCGGCGGCTCCCTCGACGCATTTACGACCCGGGAGACGATGTGCGTTCAGGCGCTCGTGCTGGAGGATCACCGTTCATTGGCGCTGGACCTGATCGGAGACATGCTGAACAATTCCATGTATTCCGACGAACACGTCTCGACCGAACGGCAGGTGGTGCTTCAGGAAATCAGCGATGTAATGGACGCACCGGATGATCTTATACACGAGTTATTCGCCTCGGCCGTATTCCCCGACCACCCGTTTGGCCGCCCCATTCTGGGATACCCGGAGACCGTCTCCGGTTTTTCAAGGGCCGACGTGCGCCGGTTTTCGCGCAGGATGTTCAAAGGTGCCAACGTTGTACTGTCGGTGTACGGCAATATTTCGCCACGCGAACTGATGTCTACATGCCGGACACTTTTTGATTTTCCGGTGGGGCCGGTACAGCGTCGCCACCCGCGGCTCAAGCCGCTGAAGCCGGAACGCCTGTCGATCCGGCGCAAACTTCACCAGCAGCACGTCTGCATCGGTGGCCGGTCTTTTTCCTACCTGGAGGAACGCA
>CAYUDF010000334.1:3169-4578 GCA_964443465.1 uncultured bacterium | reverse complement strand
TTGCCGGGAAACATGTCGTCCAGTGTTACGTAGATCAGGAACATGCCCGGCGAAATAGTGGCAAACGCCCACGCGTATCCGGCGTAACGGACCCACAGGTTGTCGGGCAGGTTGAGATAGGTCCAGTTTTTAAGATAGACGTTGTACCATTCGAAAATGAGCCAGCTTCCAATCGAGATCACACACAGGAACATGAACTCCCAGAAGTGGTCGGTGATCCACGATTGGCCCGTGCGTCGCTTGTGCAGCCCGTCCAGAAAAAGAATCAAACCTGTCCACTGGATGGGGGTGAACCAGCGGCCGATGAACGAGTTGCCGGTAAACACGACAACTTCGAAAACAACCATTGAAACCAGGCCCACCACCGCGTAGGCCGGTAGCCGGGACGAGACCGGCGATGTGGTCATCTTCTTGTTACTACTTGACTTATGCGTTGTTTTAGTTATGATATGTTTCGAATCCATGGTTATCGTTCCGACAAATATCCGTGGATACTATCTCATTCGACGAATTATCGCAATCACGGCCGGCGGTTAAAACCGGCAACTCTATGAACGTAGTCAGGAACTATCGTTCAGTTTTCGTGTTCAAACCAGAATCAAACGGATAATTGAACAGCCAGGGGGTATCGATGGATTACGAAGTCCAGGCAATCAACGAGCGCGTGGAACGGGAATGCGTGTTCGTGCCAATATTGCAGAAGGCGATTCAACAGATCATATTGGGCCAGCGTTATCTGGTGGACAGGTTGATAATCGGAATCCTGTGCAACGGCCACGTCCTTATAGAGGGTGTTCCCGGGCTGGCCAAAACACTTTCGGTCAAGACACTGGCTGGAGCAGTCGACGCTTCATTCCAGCGGATCCAGTTCACCCCCGATCTGCTGCCGGCGGACCTGATCGGGACCCAGATCTATAATCCCAAGGACCACACGTTTTCGGCCAAAAAAGGGCCGATATTTTCCAACCTCATACTGGCCGACGAAATCAACCGGGCGCCCGCCAAGGTGCAGAGTGCGCTGCTGGAGTGTATGCAGGAACGCCAGGTGACCATCGGTGACTCGACCTACCCGCTGGAGTTTCCGTTCTTGGTCATGGCGACACAGAACCCGATCGAGCAGGAAGGCACCTATCCTCTGCCTGAAGCCCAGGTCGACCGGTTCATGCTGAAACTGAGGGTCTCCTACCCGAGCCGCGAGGATGAGAAACTGATTATGGAAGCGGTTACAACCGGCGGACTTCCCGATATCAACCCCGTCATCGACCGCGAGGTCCTGAAGAGCGCACAGGAGACGATCCGCGACATTTATATCGACGAAAAAGTGAAGAACTACATATTGGACATCGTTTTTGCCACCCGCGAACCCGACCAGTTTGACCTTCCGATCAAACACCTGATTGCCTACGGCA
>CAYUDF010000334.1:0-3069 GCA_964443465.1 uncultured bacterium | reverse complement strand
ACCCGCGAACCCGACCAGTTTGACCTTCCGATCAAACACCTGATTGCCTACGGCAGTTCGCCGCGCGCCACGATTTTTCTGACACAGGCGGCCAAGGCCCACGCGTTCCTGCGCGGCCGTGGTTACGCGACACCGGAAGACGTGAAGGCCATCGGGCCCGACGTGTTGCGCCATCGACTGATTGTGACCTACGAAGCGGAGGCGGAGGAACTGGACTCCGAAGCGGTCCTTCAGAAAATCTTCGATCACATCGAGGTCCCGTAAAAAACCGGAAACGACACTTCCCCCAATGGCGGGATATATGAACGAAAGTAACGAAAGAAACCTCGACGAGGTTTTAAAAAAGATCAGGCAGATCGAGATCCGCACCCGCAGGCTGGTCAACGACGTATTCTCCGGCGAATACCACAGTGTGTTCAAGGGCCAGGGGATGGAGTTCGACGAAGTCCGCGAATACCAGCCCGGCGACGACATCCGCGCGATCGACTGGAATGTGACGGCGCGGATGGGCACGCCTTATATCAAACGCTTCATGGAAGAACGCGAACTGGTCGTGATGTTTCTGCTCGACGTCAGCGCGTCGGGCCGGTTTGGCAGCTGTGAATCGACCAAACTGGACACGGCGGCGGAGATATGCGCGCTTCTGGCATTCAGCGCGATTCAGAACAACGACAAAGTAGGGGCTGTGGTGTTCAGCGACGAGGTGGAGAAGTACATACCACCCGACAAGGGCAGGACCCACGCGTTGCACGTCGTTCGCGAATTGCTGTTTTTCAAACCGAAGGGCCGCCAGACCGATATCGGTGAGGCGATCTCGTTTCTTCTCCGTGTGCTCAAGCGAAAAGCCATTGTGTTTGTGCTGAGTGACTTCATGTCACCCGAGTTTTCACAACAGATGGGTATGGCGGCCAGAAAATTTGATCTGGTGGCGCTGAACATCAAGGACGCCAGAGAGGAACAACTGAATGGCTCGGGGTTGTTCCGGCTGTGGGACCAGGAGCGCGGCGTCGAGCGGGTGGTTGACCTGGGAAGCCGGTCGGCGCAGGGCCGGTTCGCCGATTATGCCCGCCGGCGCGACGAACAGTTGAAGTCGCTTTTTAACCGCTACGGAGTGGATTGTGTCGATATCGACACGGGATCCGACTATATCAAGCCGCTGAGCCTGTTCTTCCGGTCCCGGGCGAAAAGGTTGTAGCCCTTGAAGGAACCGGTTGTGGCAGATCGTATGGTTGTGGCGGCGGTTGTTTTTCTGCTGGCGGGATTGTCGTTTCTTGTCGCCCCGTCCGCCGGCGGACGGATCGTACAAACGAGCACGGAAATTCCCGCCATAGATTCGGTTACCGTCGGCGAGCGGATCCTGATCACGCACAGTTTTATCTACCCGGATTCACTGAGTATGCGGGTGCCCGAAGAAATTGACCCGGGTACCTGCCGGATATTGTCATTCGTCTGGCGCGAAAACAGTGTCAACGGACAAATCGAAAACGTGGCTGATGTATCGATGATCACACTCGACCTGGAAGAGGCCCGTCTGCCGGCGATCGCCGTTGATTTTATAACTCCCTCCGGCGATACGCTGGTCGCGTTTACCGACGAGGTGTTGATTCCTGTTCGCCAGATGACGGCAAGCGCGTCCGGCCCACGGCCGTTAAAAGAACAGTGGATTGCGCCGGCTAGTTATACGAAGTGGTTGCTGGCGGGGTTGTTGTTGCTCGTTGCCGCGGCCCTGCTGTTCTGGTGGCTACGTCGCCGCTCGCGCCGCGCCGTGGAAGAACCGCCGGAACCGGTATTGCCGGCCGACTACATCGCACTGACTGAGTTGTCACGTGTTGAAAGAATGAACATGCTCGAACGCGGGGAATTCAAGAAATACTACACAATGGTGACGGACGTGATACGCAGGTACCTGGAGGCCAGGTACGGCATAGACGCGATGGACCGGACGACGGCGGAGCTTCTCGCAGATCTGGACAGTCACCGCCGGCACGTGGACAAGCTGGACGGTTTGTTAAATGAGGCGGATCTCGTGAAGTTCGCCCGGCTGAAACCGGCGGAGACGACGGGTTTCGCCGCGATGTCAACGGCGAGGGAGATCGTTGTTAAGACGAAACCGGTGCCGGTCGCGGAGGACACAGAAAACCGCGCGGGCAGCGGAGGGGGGAATCCGTAGATGTTCCGGTTCGCCTATCCGTGGTTGCTCCTGTTGTTGCTGACGCTGGCGCCGGTTGCCTGGCTGGCGCTGCGCAAAAAGCGCGAACGCAGTATCGGTTACTCATCGATTGATCTGGTCGTTGATGCGGGACTGGAAGCGGGAGTGTGGAAAAAATTCGGGCGGCTGGCTCTCAGGCTGGTTGTTGTGGCGTTGGTGATTGTGGCGATCGCGCGGCCGCAGACGGGTCAGTCGGAGCATACGACACACACCGAGGGTGTGGACATTCTGCTGGTCCTGGATACCAGTGGCAGCATGCAGGCTCAGGATTTCAAACCGAAAAACCGTCTGCACGTCGCCAAAGAAGTGGTTAAGGATTTTGTCGCCATACGCGAACACGATCGGATCGGTCTGGTGGTGTTTGCCGCACACGCGATTACGCAATGCCCGCTGACGCTGGATTACCCTGTACTCACCAGCCTGATAGACGAAGTTGACATCGGCATGCTGGAAGATGGAACGGCGATCGGAGTCGCGCTGGCGACGGCGGTGAACAGGCTGAAAAACAGCAAGGCGGAGAGCCGGGTGGTGGTGCTGCTTACGGACGGGCAGAACAACTCCGGCATGATCGACCCGACCACTGCCGCCAAGGTGGCAGCCGCGCTGGGAATCAAGGTGTACACAATCGGTGTGGGGACCAAGGGCAGGGCTCCGATGCCGGTCAACGATCCGATATTTGGCAACCGGACGGTCCTGGTGGATGTGAGCCTGGACGAGGAGATGCTTACGAAGATCGCGGAACTGACGGATGGGCAATATTTCCGGGCAACTGACAAGGAGGAACTGGTCGAGATCTACCAGCGGATTGACGATATGGAGAAGACGCGCATTGAATCGGAGACGTTTGTGAACTACACGGA
>CAYUDF010000333.1:0-4595 GCA_964443465.1 uncultured bacterium | reverse complement strand
GCAACGGTATAAACGCACGACACAACCAGCTTGGTCCAGCCACGGTCTTCCACCTCGACGAGGCACAGACGGCAGCCCCCGTAAGGCACCAGTTTTTCGTGATGGCATATGGTGGGAATCGAAACTCCGGCTCCCTGGGCAGCCTCCAGCAGGGTTGTTCCTTCCTCGGCGCTGATTTCTAAACCGTCGATCTTCAGTTGGACCTTGCTCATTTGCTTTTACTCTTTCTGACGATTTTTCTGTTTTCTTCAAGAATCCGGGCTGGGACCGGTTCGCCTGAAAACTTTCTGATCGCGTCAAATTTGGGCGGACAGACTTCCAGACAGGTGCCACAGTTGGAACACTTGTCCTGATCGATAAAATGGATCAGGCCCTTGCCGCCGTCGATACCCTGCGAGGGGCACTTCCTCAGGCAGATCAGGCAAGCCTGGCATTTCTCCGGGTCGATATAGTGGGAGATCAACGCCTTGCAGTACAACGCAGGACAGCACTTCTGCTTTATGTGGGCCTCATACTCGTGTCTGAAGTAACGCAACGTGCTTAAAAACGGATTCGGAGCGCTCTTGCCAAGAGCACAAAGCGATGCTTCCATGGCGACCTCGGAGAGCTCTTCGAGTGTTTCGATATCGCCTTCTTTCCCCCTGCCCTCCGTAATATTTGTCAGGATCTTGTCCATCTGGCGGAGACCTTCACGGCACGGGATACATTTGCCGCAAGATTCGTCGGTGAGGAATCGGATGAAGTAACGGGCCACATCCACCATGCAGGTGTCCTCGTCCATCACGATCATCCCGCCGGAGCCCATCATCGACCCGGCTTCGGTCAGCGCATCAAAATCAACCTGGAGATCGAGCAGTTCCTCAGGGATACACCCGCCCGACGGTCCCCCGGTCTGCACGGCCTTGAATTTCTTGCCGTTGGGGATGCCGCCGCCGATCTTGTAAATGATGTCCCTCAGGGTCGTGCCCATCGGGACTTCCACCAGACCGGTGTTGGTGATCTTGCCGACAAGAGAGAAAATCTTGGTTCCCTTGCTGCCTTCGGTGCCGAACTGTGTAAACCAGTCGGCGCCTTTGTTTATAATGAACGGGATATTGGCCCAGGTCTCGACGTTGTTCAGCACACTCGGCCGATTCCACAGTCCCTTGACGTTGGATCGGGTATATTTGGGCCTGGGTTCTCCCACACGGCCCTCCAGGGCGGTCATAAGGGCTGTCGATTCGCCGCACACAAATGCGCCGGCGCCCTGGTGCACCTTCACGTTGAAATCAAATCCCGATCCGAGAATGTTCTCACCGAGAAATCCGTATTCCTCGGCTTGTTTGATCGCAAGGTTGATGTTCTGTACGGCGAGCGGATATTCCTGTCGCACGTACACATAACCCTCGCGGGCGCCGATGGCGTAACCGCCGATGATCAACCCTTCGAGGATAGAGTGCGGATTCCCCTCGAGCAGCGCCCGGTCCATAAACGCCCCGGGATCGCCTTCGTCGGCGTTGACAATCACATATTTCACTTTTTCGGGCGCGTCGCGGGAGCCCTCCCATTTTCTTCCCGCCGGAAAACCGCCGCCACCCCTGCCTCTGATGTTCGATTCCTTCACTTCGTCCAGAACATCCTGCGCCGTCATCCGGGACAGCGCTTTGGCAAGCGCCGAATAGCCGTCGATGACCAGGTAATCGTCGATGCTCCTGGAGTCGATCTTGATGTTGTTGGAGAGGATGTTCCGTTCCTGATACTTGTAATAAGGTATGTCGGACTCGTGCGGCGCTTTGTCCCCCGTATCCGGGTCTGTATAAACGAGGCGTTCGACCACCTTTTTTCCAACGATGGTCTGCTCGACAATCTCCGGTACATCTTTAGGCGTCACGCTGAGGTAGCAGATTTCCTCGGGGTGGATCACCACCACCGGGCCTCTCTGGCAGAATCCGGGACATCCGGTTCCCTTTGTGTCAACGGTAGCCGCCAGACCCTGCGATTCGATCTCTGCTTTGAAGACTTCGATCACTTCCGCGGCGCCGTAAGCGAGACAACCGGCTCCCGCGCAAACTGAGATGCACGGTTTATCCGGATCTTTCCGGGTGACCAGTTCCAGTCTGAATATTTCAAGGTCTTCGGGCGATTTCAACTGCGCCATCGTTTTCCCTTACTTGTACTGTTTCAATATGTCGGCTGTTTTTGCTGTGGTTACGTTGCCGTGCGCCTTGCCGTCAATTTCCACCACCGGGCCCAGCGCGCAGCATCCGAGACAGTTGACCGTTTCCAGGCTGTATTTAAGCTCAAGATCCGTCTCACCCGGATGAATACCGGTTTCTTCTTCTACCGAATCCAGGATCCGGGTTGCTCCGCGCACATGACACGCGGTGCCCGTGCAGACGTGCACTTCGTGTCGGCCTTTCGGCACCACGCTGAACGCTTTATAAAAAGTCGCGATATGCTGTATCCGCGCCATCGGAACATTCAGTCGTTCGCCGACCCTTTCCAGCGCTGCTTTGGGGAGCCAATGATATTCACTCTGGATATCCAGCAGGATCTGAATAAGGGTGTCAGCTTCGCACTGAAACTTGTCGATAATCTGATCGATTTTCTGTGCGTCCATAACCTGCGATTTGTTTGAAACGTTCTCACCGTGCGAGCACATAACGACTGCTTTCTGTGTCGTACCTGACTAATCCCTGTCTGGAGGAAGTTTTCATGTGTTTCGCCACTTCAGACGGATTCAAGCCCAGCTTTTCAGAAATTTCCCCTGTGGTAAGGGGGGTCTCCCCCAGGAGTAGTACGATCCGGCTGATGGCCAGACGATCGCCGATCAGTTCGTCGAACAACCGGTTGACCTCATCGCTGTTGTAGAACTGATGATAGGCCGCTTCTGATTTTTCGGGCGCCCTCAGTTTTTCCCGTTCCACCAGTCTGAGATAAGGAATCAGTTTCCGGACCGCCGCAATGGCGACTTTTAATTCCTTCCTCTCTATTCCCTCAGCGTCCCCGATTCGCCCGATCTCTTTCACTTTGCCGGTAAACTCGTCGACAACCTCGGCCAGTCGGTTGCCGTCTCCGCCGGACATAAACTGGATGTCAAGTCTGTCGGGATTCAAGCCGATACGCTTCATTATGTTTTTGCTTATGTAGACATTGCTCAACGCGTCAAAGTTGCCGTGTGTGACATAGTTGCAGTCGTTCAGCTTGCAACCGCCGATCAACACACCGTCCTGTCCGTTCTCAAACGCCTTGAAAATAAAATCCAGGTCAACCCGGCCCGAGCACATGACACGAATGAGCCTGATATTGGGTGTATACTGCAGCCGGGAAACTCCGGCTGTATCCGCCGCTCCGTACGCTCACCAGTGGCATACAAAACCGACGATTCTCGGCTTGAATTCAACTCCTGAACTCACAGTTTATCACCTTCCTCAATAAACGATCTTTTACGATTCCACCAGCGCCGCGTCCAGCTGCTTCATGATTTCTTCGTCAGTACCAGCCGCGTCGATCTGGCTCAATATTGCTTCATTGGTAAAATGTTTCAGCGCTATCGCGTTTGTCGGGCATTTTGTGCAACACACGCCGTCGCCCTTGCACAGGACCGGATTCACCCGGGCCTTGGTCCCCTTTGGTGTTTCACAGAACTCGATTGCGCCGTACGTACAGGCAGTGATACACGCGCCGCACGTCACACAATCGTGTTCTCTTACCTCACAGACAGAACCCGATGCGACCACGGTATCGTGCGACAACAGGGTTACCACCCGGCCGGCGGCGCCGTATGCCTGGCTGATCGTTTCATCGATATGTTTAGGGTAGTGCGCCATACCACATAGATACACGCCATCGGCGGCAAACTCGACCGGTCGCAGTTTTACGTGGGCTTCCTTGAAATAGCCATCCGGATTCAGAGTTACCTTGAACAGCTTGGCGATTTCTTTTGTTGTGGATGACGGCACCACCGCGGCGGCCAGCGACAGCACGTCTACGTCCAGCTCCAGGTTGCTGTCCAGAATGGGGTCCGGCACGCTGACCCGCAGGCAGGGATTACCCGCCTCGTTGGTGGCCGCTTCCACCTGCGGCGCGTTCTCAGGTTCCCACTGGATGAACGTCACGCCCTTGTCCGCCGCGTCCCGGTAGTAGTCTTCCTTGAAACCGTACGTCCTCATATCACGAAACAGAACGTATATCGTTACACCGGGGTTGATCTCTTTCATTTTTAACGCGTTTTTGATCGCGTGGCTGCAGCACACACGGCTGCAGTAGTCCCTGTCTTCGTTCCGACAGCCAACGCACTGGATCATGGCCAGGCTCTCCGCGCCGGTTATCGATTCGTCGCCGGCGGCGAGTTTCTCCCCCAGCTCCAGATGGGTAACCACGCGGTCGTTTTCGCCGTACAGGTGTTCGGTCGGTTGATACACGTCGGCGCCCGTCGCAATAACCGCGGCGCCGTGTTTGATCTCTTTTGTCCTGCCACCGGTGTCCAGGATTGTCGTGAAGTTGCCGACATATCCGGAAACGCTTTTTATCGTCGCGTCGTGTGAAATGTGGACATGGGGGTTGATGTAAACCTGCTGAATCAAATCATCCAGGTAATCCTGGACATCCATACC
>CAYUDF010000332.1:0-4600 GCA_964443465.1 uncultured bacterium | reverse complement strand
GGCCGAAGCGAGAGCCGAAGCGGCCCGCCTCGGTTATCCCGTGCTCCTGCGCCCGCCCTATGTCCTCGGGGGCAGAGCGATGGAACTGGTACGGGATGAGCAAGAACTGTTGTCCTGTGTCGACGATGCGCTGGAGACCAGTGGCACGGGTGAATTGATGCTGGACAAGTTTATCGAAGGCGCGCTTGAGGTCGACGTTGACGCCGTTTGTGACGGCGACAACGTCACAATCGCCGGTGTTATGGAACACGTCGAAGAAGCCGGTATTCATTCGGGCGATTCGTGTTGTGTCACCCCGCCGCTGGGCCTGGAAGAAGAAATTGTCGATGAAATCAAAAACGCGACATCCAGAATCGCCCGCGCCCTCGTTGTGGTCGGGATGCTCAACGTGCAGTACGCGGTCAAGGACGAAAAAGTTTATTGCCTGGAGATAAACCCGCGGGCGTCCCGCACCGTGCCATTTGTCAGCAAGGCAACCGGAGTGCAGTGGGTCAAGCTGGCCACCCGCGCCTGCCTGGGCGAAAGGCTTCCATCTTTGACACAGGCACCCCCCGCGTATATGTCCGTCAAGGCCCCGGTGCTGCCGTTCGACAAGTTTCCGGAAGTGGACACCCTGCTCGGCCCCGAGATGCGCTCGACCGGGGAAGTGATGGGAATCGGGCAGACCTTTGACGAAGCGTTTGTGAAAGCCCAACTGGCGGCGGGACTTCGGCTGTCACCGGGTCAGCACGTATTTTTCAGCGTCGCCAACCGCTACAAACGCAAGGTGATATTTCCGGCCAAGGCATTGTATCAGCTGGGTTACAAGCTGATTACCACACAGGGCATGGCGCGCGTGCTGCAGTCACACGGTGTGCCGTCACAGGTTGTGCCCAAGATTTCCTCGGGGGAAACCACCATCATCCAGTTGATCGAAAACGGCACCGTCGGGCTGGTGATCAACATGGCCGCCAGTAAAAACGCGATTGAGGATGGAAGAACGATCCGCCTCGCAGCCAACAAGTCGCTGATTCCGTGTATCACAACGATGGCCGGTCTCAACGCAATGGTGTTGGGCCTGATGTCTATACAAACGGGCGAAATCGGCGTACACTGCCTGCAGGATTATATCCGCCTCAATCAGGAGCCGGTACCGCTACCGGCCGAAATCCCGGGCGCCGGCGAAGACCGGCAGGTCATCTAGGTATTTGTATTCAGTGTCACAGATAAAACTTTCAGCAGTTGTAATCGCCCAGAACTCCTCCGACACGATCAAAACGTGCATAGAGAGCCTCGGATTCGCCGACGAAATCGTGGTGGTTGATGCGCTCAGCCATGACGGCACTCCGGAAATCGCACGGAAGCTTGGCGCGAGGGTGATTGCCAACCCCTGGCCCGGATTCGCCGAGCAGAAGCAGTTTGCGATCGACCAGGCGGCCGGTCACTGGATTTTTCTGTGTGACACCGACGAAGTAGTTTCGGCCGACCTGGCCGCCGAAATCCTGGAGACGATCAGTCTTCCGGACAGCGCAGATGGCCCAGTCGTCGCAGACGGCCCAGTCGTCGCAGACGGATACGAGATCCCCAGAAAAAACCAGTTTCTGGGTGAATGGATCACCGTGGGCCCATGGACACACGATAAAACGCTACGGCTGTTCCGGAAATCCCGCGGACGTATGACACGTTCGTCTGTCCACGAGGGTGTTCAGGTTGACGGGAACACCGGTCTGCTGAAACACTATTTGTACCACGGCACCCATCCTACAATTTACAGCAGTATCGAAAGACTGAACCGGTATACAACCCTCGAAGCCGGAGACCGGGTCAACCGCAGAAAAATTACGCTGCTCGATCCGGTTTTTCCTCCCGCCGGTGTGTTTATCAACTATTACTTAATGAAGGGCTGCTGGCGGGCGGGTTTGCGCGGGTTCCTGTTGTCCGCAATTACCGCGATGTACAAATCGGTTTTATATATTAAAATCTATCTGCTCCAGCGTGCTGGCCGCGACACGGCCTGAACCCCGTCCCGATACCGATTGACAGACGGTTACCGCGTGACTACCATTAATTCGTTATGCCGGCCTTACGGCGGCATAGCGAATTAATAGTCAGGGGAAGGTTTTATGGCAGTGTATCGATCTTTTAATCGTCCAAGACGACGCAGTCGTCGAAGACGAGCAGGGCAGGTAGTCCTTGCTCTTGTTCTGACCTGCGCGTTGGCCGCGGGCGCCGCTCTTGCGTCCGGTTCCGGCGGCGGCACGCTGACGGTTGGACTACTCAGCGAACCCGCCACGTTGAATCCACTGGTTGTCACGTCTAACGAAACCAAAGACATTGTCTGGTCTTTATTTTTAAAACTGCTGGACGAACAACCCGACTACCTCAATTTTTCCCCCCGCTTGGCGGAGAGCTGGGAGTTCAGCCCGGACAGCCTGTCGATAACGTTCCGTTTGCGGGAGGGTGTGAGGTGGACGGACGGCGAACCGGTGACAGCTGGAGACGTGCGTTTTACGTGGCAGCTGCACGTGGATACACTGGTCGCCTGGCCGGGCCGCCACATCAAGCAGCATATTACAGATGTGGTTGTGATCGATCCCCGCACAGTTCGCTTCGACTTTTCTCAGCGATATCCTTATCAACTGATGGACGCCAATGACGGTGTCATTCTGCCGAAACACCTGCTCGGTGATGTACCGCGCGATCAGCTGCGCACACACTCTTTTGGACGGCACCCGGTGGGGAACGGTCCCTTCCGCCTGGCTCGATGGGAACCGGAACAGTATATCGAGCTCGAACGAAACGACGATTATTACGAATCTCCGAAGCCGTTTATCGATCGGGTGATTTTTAAGTACGTCCCCGACATGGTCACTTTAATGACCCAGCTGAAAAAGGGTGAAATCGACCTGCTGGAGTCCGTTCCCGCCGACCAGATGCCCTCGCTTCTGTCGCATCGCCCCGATATTGGCATCTACACCTATCCTTCGAGGGACTACTGGTATATCGCCTGGAACACCAGTAACGACCTGTTTTCGTCGGCCGCAACCCGGCAAGCGTTGTCAAAAGCGATCAACAATCGTGAAATAATCGAAACATTGTGGCAATCCAGAGCCGAGCCGTGTATCAGCCCGATCCATCCAAACCTGTGGGCCTTCGACGACGGAATCGAACCGGTCCCGTTTGATCCCACCCGCGCCCGGGCCGAACTGGAAGCGCTGGGATGGTCCGACAGCGACGGCGACGGTATTCTGGAAAAAGACGGGCGAGTATTTGAGTTTGAGATGATCACCAACAGCAGCAATCAACTGCGGGTGGATGTGGCGACGATGGCCGAGGCCTACCTCAAACGAATCGGGGTCAAGGTACACATCAGGACCCTGGAATTCCAGTCGGTGGTCCAGAAGTTGTTGTCGTCCGAATATGAAAGTTGTGTTCTGGGCTGGGGCACGCCAACGAAACCGGACCTCACCAATCACTGGCACAGCTCCGCCGTACCGCGCAACGGCATGAACATATCCGTGTACAAGAATCCCGCGGTGGATGACCTGATCGACCGGGCGAAGGCGGAAACAAACCGCTCGACCGCCATGGAGCTGTGGCGACAGGCGCAGCGGATAATTTATGCCGACCAGCCCTTCACTTTTCTGCTCATTCCGCACGAAGTTAACGCGCTCGACGAACGCTTCTGCAACGTCAAACCAAACGCCATCAGCTTTTTTTACAACCTGAGAGGCTGGCGGGTTACGCCCGATTGCCCGTAGGCCGGTCGTTGTCCAGTCGGGATCCGGTGGCCAGGGCGTGGTAGCGGCCGTCGTGTAGTACCAGTCGGACGCGGTCGCGTCCGTTTCCGCGAATCCGGCCTGTGACGATACACAACGTTGTCGCGCCCGAGACCGTTTCCGCTATCCCGAGATGGATCGGACGTCCCGTCGGGTTGACGCGTACCACTGTGTGTGACACCAGGCGGGCGCCGGACGCGATCGAAGTTTCGGCGAGTGGCTCTCCGCATTCTGGACAGTGGTTGTGCCTGTACAACCAACGGTGTCCGTTTCGGCAATACCAGGCGAAAATCTGCAGGTTTCTGTTCACCGTTTTTAATCCCCCAGTACAAACACGTAACAGTGCCGCGACACACCACCAGCGCTCTGGATCACTCCCAGGCGCGCTTGTGGGTGCTGCCGGTCACCGGCGTCGCCCGTCAATTGAAGGTATATCTCCGCCAGCGACGACAGCCCGCATACGCCGATCGGGTGCCCTCGTGCTTTCATGCCGCCCGACGTGTTGACCGCCAGTGAACCGCCGGGATCGAGCTCGCCTTCAACCAGCGCGTGCCACGCACGGCCGGGAGGAAAAAATCCAAGCTCCTCCAGGTTGATCAATTCAAACGGTGAAAAGGCGTCGTGGATCTCCACTACGTCGATCTGGTCGCGCCGGACACCGGCGTGCCCGAACGCCGTTTCGGCCGCCCTGGCGGCGGCTTCCAGGCGGCCCAGGTGGCGACGTTCATGGAACAACGGGACGTCTTCGCCGAGGCCCCATCCTCTGATCGTGATCCCGTCCCCCGTTGTGGTCAACAGACAGGCGGCGGCGCCGTCGGACATCGGTGCGCAATGGTGGCGTC
>CAYUDF010000331.1:0-4602 GCA_964443465.1 uncultured bacterium | reverse complement strand
TGCCACGATAACAACTCGAGGTAGTGAAACGGTCCCGGCGATTGCGTCTCGCGGCCCGACGCAACGTACACCAGGTAATCGTTACCGTCGATTTGTCCAAGCGGGATAATCGCGCATTCCCCGGCGGGCGGAAACTCACCCATCTGTTCAAGCAGGCTGGATGAAAATACTTCTCCGGAAAACGGGTGCTTTGATTCTTTCACCCAGTGAAAAGTCTGGTCGTCGTCTATTCGCGCGGCGACATTTCGGATGTCGAAAGTTTCGAGCTGGCCGTTTGCCGCCCGGGTAAACCGCATTGCCCGGTGCACCCGGTTCTGTTTCGACGAAATAAACAGTATGTAGTCAAAATGATCCTTGCAGAAATTCACAACTTCCAGAACTTTCTGCCGCGGCTCTTTTGCAAGAATGATTTTCCGCAGGGACCGTTTGCATGAAAAAAACAACTGGTCTGCCTCGGGCACCTGGTCGGCGGAGGGCGCTTTGTCGCCGTTTCGTCCGAGTTCGATCCATCCTTCGTTGAGCGACGTTTGAATCGCCTTCATGGCTTCGTAACTGGTAAACGGAGCGGACGAAACGATCAAACGGACGGGATTGTTCTTTTCGGCCTGGCTCAATATGTAACGAACGGGCAAGACCGTGGTTTCGGCTGCGCGGCCTGTCTCCGTCAGGCTCGTTTTTCGGTCCACCGAAGATATATTTCTGATGGTCTCCCTGTATTCGTCCACCTGCCGCGCGGTATCCAGCATCATGCTCTCGCAGTCGCGCGGTTCTGTTTCGTCGGTTGTGTCCACCGCGATTTCCGTGAACTGAAACTGGCCGCTCTCCCATAAAAACAGCTGGAACATCACTTCCCGGATTTCGTCGCCGAGTAATTCCCCCGCGCCGTTCAGCTGAAAAGACTCGATATTTTCCAGGATCTGTTTGAGGGGGAGGCCGGTTTCCTTGCGAGCCCGCGTGATATCGGTGAACTGGTTTTTGTCGATCAACTTGCGCATGTAAAGCGCCCGGAGAATCTTGACGTCCGCCGATTCGGAGTATGCGTCGACCAGCATCCCGTCCCGGAAGCTGATACTGAGGTTTTCGTCCTCGCGCGTGACGGCGAGCACCCCTTCTTTTTTCAGATGGGTAAGGAACGTCAGCAGATCAGCTGGTGAAAACCTGGCGATATCGCCGTTAAACATTGTCGGCACTCCTGTTAGCCGTCGGCTCCGGACACACGTGTGGCGGGCTCGCCACTAAGCGAGCTCGCCAAATACATCGTCAAAATGGAGGGTAAACTTGAGGAAAAGACTCGGAAATATTACCGGTCCCGGGCGAACGGGCAGATTCGCTCGTAGCCGAGCAATTCACACACTCCCGAGGCCGTCATGCCGAACACAATACCGGTTTTGCCCTCTCCTGCGATGGATTCGCGGATGGTGTCAAAAGTGCCGTTCACAAGCGTTGTTCCGGTATAAACCACCGAGCTGACGGCGGATATCATGTCTTCTGTCCGTGTTCGGCCGTCCCACACCTCAACGCCAAACTTTTTCTGGCCGATATTGTCTGGATTGAGGTCTGAAATGAACACCCGTTCGGGTCCGAAAACGTCTACCAACCGCTCGGCGATCGCCGGGTTGAGACCGATCAGCCCCACCGGGGACCTGCCGAACCGCCGCTCCAGCATCCGACCGATCTCGATGCCACAGGTTTCCGGGTCATCGTCGCGGCAATGAAGCGTTCCTTCGAGCCGGCCGAGATATTTGAGTGTCGCGTTGAGTGTTGCGATATAAATCGCCCGGGTCGAATTGTTGTTGTTCAGGTCGGAGTGGATCACATCTTCCAGGCGGCCGTCGAATTCCCGGGCGGAATCTGTAAAAGCCTGACCGCGGCCGGTGACAACCGTGGCTTCGATCACGCGTTCAACTCCTATGAGGATGGGGAAGTCCCGCCGGCCGGGCGTACCGATCGCTTCCTCCGGTGTCAGCGGTTTCGCCAGGACCCTGACTTCAGACTCCATGAGGCCCGCCCGCTCCGCCATCCCGAGGAAAATCTGCTGTGTTTTTAACAGCGAACTGTTTGTCATATTCGTACTCCGTAGAAAGACAGGATAAACTTCAGCGCCACGTAGGCGAAAACCAGCCCGAACAACAATTTCAGGGCCCACGACGAAAAACGGCCGTTTAACACGGCGCCGATATTGGCGCCGGCCAGCGTACCCATACAAATCGGCAGCGCCAGGCCGAAATCCACGTACCCCTGCGCCATCTTGAATATGCTGCTGATCAGGGAGTTCAGACAGAAACAGAATAGTGAAGCGCCGATTGCTGAACGGATGGGTGTTTTCAATAAAAACGTAAACGCGGGAACCAGAATCCCGCCGGTACCGATTCCCAGAAAACCGGGCAACGCGCCCGCCGCCGCGCCGATTCCCAGTTTGGCCACCAGCGGCCCCCCGATTTCTCCTGCGCCGCTGGGCTCTGCCCGCTTGACAACAGGACGGGAAATTCCCTCGAATAACATCCGCAGGGCGATCAGCGAAAATACCAGGCCGATTCCGAGGTCCACCCACCGGTCTTTTGCCGCGAGGTGGGGAAAAATCAACGATGCCGTAACCGCGCACACCACACCGGCGGCCACCACGGGCAGCAGTGGCTTGAACTTCACATGTCCCAGTCGATAGTGTCGGTAGCTTCCACCCAGCGTGGTAAAAAAAACGGCCAGCACGCATGTGCCGGCGGCGTACATTGGCGACAGTCCGAAGCCGAATCTCAGCAGCGGCATCAAAATGATACCACCGCCGAGGCCCAGCAAACCGCCCAGGGTACCGGCCGCAAGACCTGTCCCCAGCAGAATCAGAAATTCAGTCATTTATCCAGTCCGAATAACGGCGCTTTATCCCCCGCCGCCCGTTGAAGAGTCCGTATCGCCGGATTCGTCCGTGGCCGGCGGAGTTTCCGGAGTCGCGGCCGGGTCATCTTCCATTTTTGTCTCGAGCAGTGTTATCTGTTCCTGGAGTAACGTCTGCATCGCTTTGATCCATTCCAGGTATACCTTGAAGAACTCTGTGCTACGGGCTTCCGCAGCCAGGGCCTTTTGGGACGCGTCGTTGGCGTCGGCGGCGATTGTGTCCAGGTTCATGGTCTCGAGCCACGCCTTTGCCCGCAGAAACCTCGTGTTGAGAGTATCGATGCCGGTCGACAACTCGGTGAGAGTTGTCTGCATATCCGCCGTACTCTTCTCCACGCCGTCGAGGCGCGTGCTGTTGGCGCGCGTCGCGTTATTGAGCCGGGTTTCCATCGCAGTCACGTCGTCGACTTTGGCAATGCCCATCTGGGAACACCCGCCGAGTAGCGGCACAGCTAAAGCAAAGACAAGAAGTACGATCGCTTGTTCGCGAAACTTCCTGCTGAAAATGAATCGCATAAAAACCTCCCGTTATGATTCATACCCGTGTATTCTGTTTTCAATCCGGAATCCTCGGGAAACAACGTTGTCACGGGCGAGATTAGCACATTTTGCCGAACCACAGGACCGGAAATTTAGACGTTGAACCGACGGGAATTTGGACGCAGGATCTGATTGCCTGGAGAGGAGATCACGTTACTCATATGGCCGCATCGTCAAAAAAAGTCATTATTGCCGCTCTCATTGGCAACACACTTATTGCCATTACCAAGTTTGGCGCCGCCGCGATTACCCTCAGTTCGGCGATGCTTTCCGAAGCGATTCACTCACTCGTAGATACGGGCAACCAGGTATTGCTCCTCTACGGATTAAAAAGATCCCAGAAACCGGCAGACAAAGAATTTCCGTTTGGTTACGGCAAGGAACTGTATTTCTGGAGCTTTGTCGTGGCGATAATGATTTTTGCCGTGGGGGCGGGCATATCGATATACGAGGGGGTGCAGCACCTTTTGCATCCCAAACCCATCCAAAAACCGATGGTGAACTATATTGTGCTCGCCCTGGCAATGTTGTTCGAGGGTGCTGCCTGGTTTTTCGCGCTGCGGGCGTTCCGGGAACACAAGGGTAAGATGGGTTATCTGCGTGCCGTGCGGGAAGGCAAAGATCCTTCGTTATTTGTTGTGCTGTTTGAGGATTCGGCTGCGATGCTGGGGCTGGCCGTGGCATTTCTCGGTGTGTTGCTCACCGACCTGACCGGCATTCTGTACTTCGACGGTTCGGCGTCGGTAATCATCGGCCTCATTCTCGGTGGAACAGCCGCGTGGCTGGCTTATGAGACAAAAAGCCTGTTGATCGGGGAGAGCGCTTCTCCCGAGGTCGTCCAGTCTATTCGTGACACCGCCATCGCGTATCCTCAGATCGAGCACGTGAACAAGATATTCACCATGCACATGGGACCCGAATACATCCTGGTGAATTTGAGCGTGGATTTCGCAGACGCCACAAATGCGGAAGAGATCGAAACGGTGGTTGAGGCGCTGGACAAGGAACTGAAAGACAAACACCCCACGGTAAAACGCATTTTTGTGGAGGCAGAGCCGCGAAATATCCCTGATTGGCCTGTCTGATACGGCGCCGTGATTTCAATCGCCCTGGTCCCAGGGCGGTGTCAACGGCGAGACAAACTTGCCGGTCACGGTGATACTGCTCCCGCTA
>CAYUDF010000330.1:0-4604 GCA_964443465.1 uncultured bacterium | reverse complement strand
TGGCATCCCCAACGGGATTCGAACCCGTGTTGCCGCCGTGAAAGGGCGGTGTCCTAGGCCAGGCTAGACGATAGGGACGCCGGATATGGTGTATTCTGTGTATTTTGAGGAGGCTTTAAGATAAAGCCGCAGCTATAGATATGTCAAATAAAAAGTTGGCGGACCTCATGGTCCGCCAACTTTATGCGGGATCCCGCCGGCTGCGTACGCCGGTCCGCACTGAATGCGGTCTCGCCGACCGATATCGGCGTTACAAGCGGCGGGGTCTCGAAATGCTTGGGATGGCCTCTCTTGCTGCTGGCTAGTAGAGCTAGCTCAGTTTACGGATCAGCCCCACCACCTTTCCGAGTACGCGCACGCTGTTGGGATGCATCGACAAATCGATGAGTCCCGATCCGTTGCCGGATGAGAGCAGCGCGCCACCGTTTCGGACCTGGTAGCGTCTTACGGCCGTCCGTTCACCTATCGCGGCGACAACGATGTCGCCATCGTCAGCCGAAATCTCCGGATCAACCACCACGAGGTCGCCTTCCATAATCTGGGCGCCCACGAGACAGTCACCTTCCACCCGCATGACGAAGTCTTTTCCGCCAGCAAACAGGCTCCGGTCCATTGTATAGGTTACGTCACAGCCTTCCTGCGTCACCGGTGCCCCTATCGCTGACTTGCCCTTCAGCGGTAGAGAGATGACGTTTTCGGGGAGAGCCGTTGCCGCAAGACCCACGGGTTTGTAAAGGAAGCTAATCGCACGCGATTTGTCCTTTCCCCTCGCGATCCATCCTTTGCGTTCCAGCGCCTGTAAGTGCTGGCTCACGCTTCTGGGTGACCGCAACCCCGTTGCCTTGCAGATCTCCCGGACGGTCGGCGGGTATCCGAGCTCCTGCGTGAAGGTTTCCATGTAATCAAGGATTTCCTTCTGTCGGCTCGTCAGAGCTTGTTTCTCCATCACTGATCGCACCTCCTTCTGCTTGCACCTCCACCGCGTTACATACCTTCCGGCGGTCGCGTATTCTGACTACACCCCGAACCAATACGCGGTCCCCCTCAGCCAGTGGCTCGCCTGCCCGGCCGATTTGCTCCCTGGGAGCAAAGACAGATATCGAGGCAGAGGTATCGAACAGTACGAAGAAACTGATTTCATCACCTGAACTGGTTCTGAAGGAACGGAGGTCTCGCACTCGCCCGACCAGTTCCACACGGGCGGCGGCGGGATGGGGGTAGAACTCCGCTATGTTAGTGAGTACGTGGAAACCCGAACGTATGTTTCCATCTTTTTTGGTTTGAGTCAGTTCCGGGAACGATCCCCCTTCATCCGGCCGTTCTTTCGCCGTTTGGAAAAGATCGACCTGGCCCACCGGCGGCTGACTGTTTTCCGTGACGGCGTCTAATTGCTTGATATTATTAAGGTTATGAGATTTACCTAATTGGGCGGCTGAATCCATCGCGCTCGCAACCGCAATCGCCTCAATGTCTTCATTTTTAACGAGTTCCGAGGGTACCCTTGCGATGAAATTTTCCATGTCGGAAAATTTCCCGTTTTTCCGTTCAATTAGAATCGCGTCGATTGCCGTGTCGGTCAGTCCAGTGATCTGCGAAAAAGGCATCCGGATCAGGCCATTTTCGGGCAAATATCTCCGGTCACTCTGGTTTATGTGGGGCGCGAGCAGCAGGGCCTCGGCCTGGGCCATACCGGTGTATGTATCCATCCGGGACCGATGCTCCCGGTGCACGTTGAGCAGCGCGGTAATAAACTCCGTACGATTTCCGTGTTTCAGAACCAGCATCCTGTACACGAGCAGCGCGTCGGCGACGATGTGTTGCCGGCCGAGGACCCTGGGGAAATAAAACATCAGCCGTTTGAACCACGATGCCGCCGTGTCCTGGGGAACGTCGCCTTCGGCGGCGTTTTTCATAAAATCCATACGAAGGGCGGCCAGGTCGCCCGCGTCGTGATCGCCGAATCTCCGTATCATGTCACTTGCTTCCCGGCCGGAAAGCGAAGTCAGGACAGACAGAATCTCTCTCAGCTGGTCCTTATACAGTATCCAGCCGTTGGTATCGTTGAGAAGAAACGATATTTCCGGGTCGCGATCTTCGGTGGCGGGTTGCTCTTTCTTGAACGCTTCGACCCTTCCGGCAAAAGACAGGTCCCCCCTGCGCGTTCGCATCAGTGCGAGAAAATTAACCAGCCCATCGAAAGACGAGACATCAAACTGTTCTGCCAGCCGCTGCGTTAACGGCGACTCAAGCAGGTAGATCCCGAACGTGTCGCCGTCGGTGACCTGGTTGTAAACCTCCCCGGCGCCCGCTGAATCTTCAGAGGGACGAGTCCACGGAATCGACACACAGCACTCGGGATCTATAAACTGGTCAACACCGGCACACACTCCCAGTGCGGTGAGTGTCGAGATGTCGATCCGAAAAACGGATTCTGTTGGAAACGAATCGCGTGTGGACTGAAAAAACAGCGCGCCGCCATCACTATATAATGTATGGCCGACGTATTTTTTGACCGGCATTGACGAAGCAACGAGCGTCCGCTTTGACTTGATAAATCCCAGCGGCAGGCCCTCAATCGCCGCGGCCGTCTGGAACAGTTCGCGGACGCCCGCGGAACGCCGGTACAGGCGCCCGATGTCCCTGTTTTCTTCGCACAGTTTCTGCAGGGTGATCCCGGGACGGTCACCTGCGATACGAATGATTTCCTCGAACTCTTCCGAAACGATATCCATTTCGCTGTTCGCTACCTTCAGCGCCCTGAGCGGTGTGACGTGCTCGACGGTTGGAAGGTACCCCACGGATTCGCCGCCAAACAGTTGCCGAATGACACCGGCGGCGACCGGCCTGTCACCGCTGGCGATCTGCAGGTCGAGTATCTTGCGCGAAAGCGGATCCTCTTCCATGTCGGCCAGAAAATGGTCGTCTGTTTCGTACGGATCGTATTGGGTGATCCCCAACAACCACGCGCACAGGGACTGAAGCCGAAGTCCGGTGGATGGTCCGACAACGACACCCAGCTCCACCAGTTTGGCGAGAATCTCGTGAAACCTGAGGAACGACTCGGCGATACCCGACCGCGCTATCGAGCGCAGTTCATCGGTCAGAATCGACTGGTAACGGTCGCGGCGGGAATCATCGGCGTCCGAGAGAACTTCCGCCAGTTTCTGTTCTGCCAGTTCCTCCAGGTCGGCCTGAAAGTTCTTGTCTGCGTCAAAAAGCGTTTGCGATTCGGGGGCAACGGCCGCCGTGTCCAGGCGGTCGAGCAGGTCGGGGTTAACGAGTGATGCGATCATCGACGCATTGGCGTACGCATCTGGAAACTGCGCGTACCATTCCGATACCTCGTTTGGCGACAAAAACCGGTAGCGGTCGATCGGACTTTCCTCGTCGGTCGCTGAATGAGAACTCGATTCCGCAGGGGGTGTATTGTCGGTTGATACAAAAGAGTAGTGTTTGAACCCCACGTAGCGGACGTCCTGCACCAGGACCTTCTGGATATCCTCGCCGACGGACGCAGTCAGCCACGGCCTGATAAATTCCTGATCCCCGGGCGAAAAACCGAGGAACAACCGGTCGCCGAACAGGCGGTCTAAAACCACCAGTTCCCTCCGCCGTTTTTCTGGATCCTTGACCAGTAACGAGGATCCGGCCGGGTGAATATCGGTCCGTGGCGCCACGATACACACTAGACCGTCGGACTGATTTCTGAGATCCGCCGGAGAGGCGGACGTCAAATCGGGGTAAACCAGGCTGGATAAGGAGCAGATGTTCTGCAGGCCCTGACGGTCGAGTGCCAGCAGCACCAGGTCGGTGCCGGTGGATGTTCCATCCGGGCTGTAGCCGACGGTGAGACCATAAACGGGTTTAATTCCGAATTCGCGCGCGGCCTTGTGGAACTCAACGAATCCCCACGTGCCGCCGGTATCCGTCAGGGCGACGGAATTAAAGCCGGATCGTTGCGCCTGCCGGCAGATCTCCCTCGGCGTCGATACACCAACCCCGATACTGTACGCCGATTGAACCCGGAGGTGGACAAACGGCATTGTATGTTTGCTGCTACCCATAGCCTGGCCGCTCTTTCTACAGTTAGCCAAGCTAAATATACATTAACTAAACAATATTCACAAGACGGGCAACCCGGAAGTTGAGGCAGTTATGCTGTAGTCATGACTGAGCAGGTTAAACAACCGTCCGGAGAAGGCAGACTATCTGCATAAACTGCCTCCTGCTATACAGCCAAATGGCCGTCTCGGGAGAGACGGCCATTTGGCTGTATAGTAGAATGGTGAGCCGCCCAGGACTCGAACCTGGCACAACCTGCTTAAAAGGCAGGTGCTCTAACCCGATGAGCTAGCGGCCCCCCGTATCTTTGGTATCTGTATTAAAAACAAACAGAAATCTAATCCGAATATACGCCGTTGTCAAGTGACGATATTGGCGGAATCCGCACCGGTATCGCCCGTAGCAGCGCCAGGGGGAACGACTTCCGGTATCTCGAGCATTGCCCCGCGCTCCGGACCGGTGGACACAAATCCGATGCGGCACCCGACCAGAGATTCGAGCTGACGGACGTAATCCATCGCTTTTCCGGGCAGCGCACCCAG
>CAYUDF010000329.1:0-4607 GCA_964443465.1 uncultured bacterium | reverse complement strand
CGCTTCAAAGCGACTTCGGTTGGTGGCTCGTCCCATGTGCGGTGCAACCAGCCATGCCATTCAGGGGCAACGCGCGACGCTTCGTTTTCACCATTGTAGATCACCCAACGGCGGCTATCATCAGCGTTGTTGTAATACACGTTGCCTTGCTCGTCTTCACCAACTTTTTTACCATTGCGGCTGGTCCAAAGTTGGGTACCAAAAGACTGGCCATCCCACCATGTAAAAATGCGTTTGATGTTATGACCAAGGCTCATGTCACGTCTCCGATTGCGTTAGGTTATCCATGCACGAAATGACCCAAAAGGTCCAGTGAGTTCAGGCTGGGACCCGCGCAGTCACTTCAATTTCGATCTTCATCTCGTCGTTTTGCAATTGGGCCGATATCATCGTGGCGGCGGGTTTGGCTGTCGCAAACGCAGCACTGACAACAGGCCAGCAGTCCGACGATGCAGGGCGTGATCCTGGGGACCGCCGGTTACATGAGTCCCGAACAGGCTCGCGGTAAACCGGTCGACCGGCGTGCCGACGTGTGGGCGTTTGGTTGTGTGTTACTGGAGATGCTCGGTGGCCGACAGGTGTTCGGTGGCGAAACAATTTCCGACACACTGGCCGCGGTACTGAAATCGGAACCGGACTGGGAGAGCCTTCCAAAAGACACGCCTCACTCCGTTCGCCATTTGCTCAAACGTTGTCTGGACAAAGACGCCAAACAGCGGCTGCGTGACGTCGGCGAAGCGCGGATCCTGCTGGACCGCGTGATTCACGGTGACATCGAGGAACCTACACCGGTGGGTGCGACAATAGAGACACGAACATCCGGCCGTAACCGTGTCGCCTGGCTGGCCGCCAGTTTCGCGATCGCGGCGGTTGTTGGCTTGTCGGCGTGGACGCTCAAGCCCGATCCGCCGGAAGCGCCGCTTCGCAAATTCAGCCTGGCCGTCGAACGAGAAGACAATGCTGGTCCGGGTGACCCCTCAATTTCACCCGACGGGAAAATGGTCGTGTACCTGGTCGACGGCAAACTGTGGGTGCAGGAGCTGGACCAACTCAAGCCACGCCGCCTGGATATTGCGGGAAGTGCGGAGATGCCGTTCTGGTCGCCCGATGCCGCATACATCGGATACCTGTCCGACGGCAAGTTGTGGAAGATTCCCGTCGCCGGCGGAACCAGCGTGAAGTTGTGTGATCCAAAAACCACTTTTACCGGTGGAAGGGGAGCGGTGTGGGGAACCGACGGTCGGATTGTGTACACCTATGGTGGGAGCGGACTTTATGAAGTGAACGCACAGGGCGGTGATCCCCGCCTGTTGTACGACGTCGATCCGGATTTACACGGCGACTATCACGAACCGTCGTTTTTGCCCGGCGGCCGCGGAATCCTGTACATCGGTCACCGGATCAACGGCAGTCCCGACACAATCGAACTTTGGGCCAACGGCGAACGCAAAGAGCTGGTCCAGGTGCCCAAGCAGCGGTTGTGGTCTCCCCAGTATTCTTCGAGTGGACATATTATTTACCGCCGGTCGGGCGGCAACTCCGGTGTGTGGGCGGTGCCGTTTTCACTGTCCAAACTGGAAGTGACCGGCGACCCGTTTCTTGTCGCCGCCGAGGGTTCCGACCCGACTATTTCCTCCGATGGATCACTGGTATATCTGCGCGGCGAAAGCGAAACCGAAGTGATCTGGCGGTGGGTGACCCACGACGGCGTTGTAGGTGACTCGGTATCGGTTCCCATGCGCGAATATGCGGAACCGGTTTTGTCACCAGACGGAACCCGCCTGGCCGTAACCGAGTTTGACGGCGACGAAGTTGATATCTGGATTCACGACCTCACGCGTCACACGCGCACGCGGTTTACGTTCGACGACGGAGAACAGATCCAGCCCGAGTGGTCACCCGACGGCAAGCAGATCTATTATTGCGCTGAAGACAAAGACAGCGTGTTTGTGAGAGCGGCCGACGGTACCGGCGAATCACGCGCAGTTGCAAAAGGATCGCAACCGGATGTTTCGGACGACGGGAGATATCTTGTGGTTACCGTGGAACAACCCGCGTCCAGAGAAGACATCTGGTACGTGGAGCTGGGTGACGACCCCCAACCGAAACAGTTCCTTTCGACGCCGGCGCGCGAGGGCATGGCAAGACTGTCGCCGGACGGACGCTATCTCGCCTACAGCTCTGATGAGTCGGGGGAAATCGAAGTTTATATCAAACAGTTTCCCGGCGGCGAGGGCAAGTGGCAGGTGTCTATCGACGGTGGCTACTGGCCCGTCTGGGCTCGTGACGGCAAAACTCTTTTCTTCCGCCACGGTTTCTGCGATATCGTCGAGGTTCCTGTTGAGACTCAACCCGATCTTGTGTTGGGTAGCCCTCGTACCATTATCGATTGTGGTAAATCGCAGCTGACCAGTTTTTTCTATCGCTGCTATGACGTTTCCGCCGACGGGTCGCAGTTTCTCATGCTCCAGTCGCTCCAGCCCGACGTCAATACGATTGACGTTGGCATCACCGTGGTGGAAAACTGGGTCGCGGAGTTCGAGAGACACGCTTCTCGCTAGCGGACCCTCGATTTTTGACGGCGCTGAGCTGATGACGGGCACGAATAATGCATAAGTGCCCGTCAATGAGTAACTTCTGGGATAGATGGGCCACACACTACCGCAACTGGCGGGCGATTTTCGCAGCCGTCGGGTTTTTGTCCATTCTGGCGTGGGGCTCGTACGAGATGCAGTCGGCTGAACTGGTCGATACGTATGCGGAAACCGCTGTGGTTCTTGAAGTTAAGAAGTACAACCTGTCGATGGGCACCTCAGCGGAAGGCACGGGCAGCCGTGACACAATCTACCGGGGACGTCTGCTTTTGAGCGACAGCACCATCGTCGAAATGATGCTCGTCCCGCCCATCCCCAGGGTGGGGGACAGGCTGCCGATCAACATCGAACGCTACGACGACGGATCTCTCTACTACAGTATCGATGTGGTGAAGTGGCAGACCGAGGGTTCGAGCTAGTCCCACACTATCATTTTACAAACACAAACTTGGCCGCCGACACCGCCGGAAAATCTTCCAGGCGAAAAAAGTACACGCCCGATGGCGCGCGGGTTCCGCTGCCGTTTGACCCGTCCCAGAAAAACTGTCCGCCACCGTTTTGAATCGGCACAAGAACTTCAGTCACGTGGCGACCGCGAACGTCATACACACCTACGCGTGCGCGGATCTCACCCGCGAGACCTCCTACACGAACAACGGTCGATGGCGCAGAGTAGTTCGTCCCGATCCACGCGGCGGTGTTTTCTTTTGGTGTCGTAGTCGGCTCGGTTACCTCTGGTATCGGACCGGCAAGCGTCGCCAGTGCCGCCACTCCGACCTGGATGTTGTCGACGGTGAAGTCCTCGCCGACGTGCGTCAGCAAGTCGTCTGTTGTGTGGTAGTACGGATTAAAATCGGGATCGTACCAGTCGTACGACTCCTCGTGATTGACGGCGGCGTATCCGTAGGTCCAGAAAGAGGCGTGGTCGCCCCACCAGGCGCGGTCGTTGATGTGCAGTTGGTAACCCGCGTCGGTGTACACGTTGGCGCAGTTGACAATTATGTTCGCCAGCCAGCGGGAGGCGACGTTGGTTTCGATTTCGAGGTCTTTCTCGATACCCGGTTCCCAGTAACCCATCATATCGAAATTAAGCACACCCAGGATGTCCATCCCTGCATTCGAAGCCATTTCGGCGTACGCTTCACTGCCCAACAGGCCCTGTTCTTCTCCGCCAAAGCAGATGAACCGCACTGAATACTCGAACTGGTATTGAGAGAGGATCTCTGCCGCCGTCAATACTGCCGCCGTACCGGTGCCGTTGTCGTCGGCGCCGGGCGCGGAGTTATAAGGATCTTCGCTGACCGAATCAAAATGACCGCAGATAACAAACAGCTGGCCAGGATTGACGGTGCCCGTGTGAGTCGCGATCACGTTGTACATCGTTGTGCCGTTGTATACGAAAGAACGCACGGCCGTCGGCAGCCCGTAACCGCGGAACACATCGGCGATTTGGTTGGCCACGCTGATATGATTGGGTGCGTAGCTGTACCGGGTTCCGAAATCACATAGCCACTGGATGCGGGCGCTGACGTCGGTCCAGTTGACCTGCGAGACCATCTCTGCAATAACGGGATTGGGTGTCGCGACCGGTTCCCACTGCGGACCGGGGCTGCGCGGAATCGCCGGTGTTGTGTCCGCAAGCGGTTTCAGCGGGTAAACGCCGAACCCCAGTTTCGTCAGGCTGAACACCAGGTCCCGGTCACCCGATACCAGGTACACGTGTTCATACTCACCGTGTACCGTGATGCCGGTTACTTGGGGCAACGGACTCCGGGTCCTTACGAAGTACAACTCGGCGGGCAGTTGCTGCCCGCCGAGTTTATACGATTCGAGCGCCGGGTGGTTTTTCCAGCGATCGGGTGTTTGTGAAGCAGGTACTCCGGCCGTGAGCACCAGGCAAACTATCAATAACAAATTGATCAACAGTGATTTCTTCATTTTGTATCCCTCACCCTTTGTTGACCAATTATACACCAATCTGGCGGCCCTGTGTTATTTTGCCTTCAATGTCCG
>CAYUDF010000328.1:0-4644 GCA_964443465.1 uncultured bacterium | reverse complement strand
AACCGAACATGTCGGTTGGGTGCAGAAACGCCGATCCGGCCAGCCCGGCGGAAACTGTTTTTATGAAAGACCTTCTATCCATGGAAAACTTCCTTGAGCCTGCAGATATAACGATCCGTTATACCGGATAATGTACCACGACGGACGGTTGGTGTCCAGAGCGGATAACAATCTAACCTGCTATATTCAAGCAATTTAGCTTCTCAGGTCCAAATACAGGCGGCCCGGCAAATCGCCGGGCCGCCTGTAACCAAACCACTCCGTTCAGTGGTTTCTCCCCTTGGGACTACTTCTAAAATCGTGTCTTGTACGTTTGTCGACGTGTACAGATAGGACACATCAGGACCAGAAAAATCACACGGAACCGGGATATATTTCAGGGAAAATCGATGGTGACCGGGGGCGATTGAGCTATCTTGTCGCCGACCTGAAAAGCAAGAATCCGGCAGATCAACACCTCCGGGGCGCCTTCCGGAAGCGCCGTCGATACAAGAACATACGAGGTATCCAGGCCGGCATCCAGGCGGGCGATCTCGTCGAGGGCAAGGTCGTTGAGCACAACAAAATACTGGTCGGCGCCTTTCAGACCCGGCCAGCTGAACTGGACGGAACCGTCGGGCAAGATCTCGGGAGGGTTCATCTCCATTTCGTTGACGGAGGAGGCGTTGCGAAGGACCGGACCTTCGGATACCCACGGTTGCCACCACAAAGCGATCGCTGCACTCAGAACGACAACAACGGCGGCCGTCGCCAGAACCGGGCGCGGGTTGATTGCGGCAATGAACCGGGCGAACCATCCCCCGCCACCGTCCGGTTCGGGCAAGACAGCGACGTCGGCGACGGGTTCTCCGATCCGATCTTCCAGAAAATTCCCGAGGCGCCTGTCGGCGTCGGCCAGGTCCATCCCGGATCCCGGCCTGGCTTCAACAAACGACTGAAATGACACGAACAGGCTGCTGCAGCGTGGACAGTCATTTACATGAAGTCGCGTTGGATGGTCTTCCGCAAGGTTCAGAATTTCATCAATCTGATCGATATTTATGCATCTATCTGTCATTGGTTTATTCTTCCTCCATCGCCGCTTTCAGCTTTCGCCGGGCGCGTTGCAGAATCCCCCTGGCCCCCGATGCGGATTCGATATTCATTACGTCCGTGATTTGACCAACCGGCATCCTTTCATAACACCGCAACCAGAGCACCTTCCGTTCGACCGCATCCAGCGTATTCTCGATCAGGTTGATCAGTCGTTGCTCGCCCTGTTGTTCCTCCAGTTCCCTCACCGGATTCGGCCGTGTGTCGGCGACTCGATCAATCAGACCGTCGTCTTCAAACAGCTTCACTTTTCGCACCGCGTTCAGACAGCGGTTTCGCGCAATCGCAAACAACCACGACGAAAACTTTGATCGTCCTCTGAACGACTCCAGCGATTCCCAGGCGCTGATCAGAACATCCTGGCATAAATCGAGCGCCCGCTCGTGATCTTCGACGTACCGGTAACACCACACATACACGGGGCGCCGGTACCGTCCGAGCAACTCCGTCGCCGCCGCGCGGCCCGCCGGCTTATCCCGGTCGGTCCTGGCCAGTTGAACCAGCTCTTCGTCGGGGCGTTGGGAGTAACCCGTTTCCATATCAGACACACTCAAGGAGGAAAAATCACACAACAAATGAATATTAATTGGATTTTCTGAATCTAAGACCGATCAGAACCAGTAAACCTATAAAAACCAGGCAACAAGCGGCGATCAGCACCCCTCCCCCTACCCACTTATTTCTTGTCTCAAGGTTTACCTGAACTCCCCCATCCCCAACCACCACGAATCCGGCCCAGTAGAATGGGGCCCGCGTATCGGGCTCGGCGCGGACCAACAGTTGCGCCGCTCTCAAGGCCTCCACAACCGTTAACCCCTCCGCCAGACCGTCGTAGAAATGCCGCATCAGGTCGGCGGTAACGGCATCGTCTACTCGCCACAACGTGGCAACCACCGACCGGGCGCCGGCGCTGAGAAAAGCGGAGGTGAGTCCGGCGACACCCTCAGAACCGATGTCGGACCGAACCACGGCGGACTCACAACCGGACAAAACTGCCAGATCCACCGGAATCCGGCGGTTTGCGATATCTCCCGCCCTCACGTAAGGATCGGCCCGGAACTCGCCGCCGGCGTCGGGGTCTCCCAGAAGGATGCCCGAAAACCACGGGTTCTCGTCGTCGATTTCGAAATGAGCCGCGACGTGAACGACACCAACCGACCTCGACGACTCGGCCATTTCGAATCCGGCCAGGTTTGAGGTCTCCATGACGTCTCGATACCGGTTTGCCAGTCTGTCGACCTCCCGGCGAGCGCCGGTCAGCTGCCCCCCGGACGTTGGCGTAACCGCCACTATGGATATTTCCGGCCGGTCCGCTACGTCCCGTTGGTCGAGCGAGCGAAGCCAGCTCAATACCGTCGCTGAGGGTACCATCTGTATTTCATGGGTTTCGATCAGCGCGCGGGATCCGGTTTCGTCCCCTTCCACCACAAGTTCGACGAACGGAATTCCGCTGTAGTACATCATCGGCGAGACCAGCAACCGGGTCGCGGACCCGACCAGATCGGTCACTCCGCCCAGGACGGCCGCGCCCATTTCCGCGCTGATGAGGCCGATATCCGGTGCTCCCCGGGCGTCGGTTTCACCAACCACAAGTTGACGGTACAACGTTACTTTGTTCTCCAGTTCCGAGTTGATGCCTGGTATCTCCACTACCCGCAAGGAATCACGAGTCACAGCAAACAGATAACCGGTTCGGCTACCAACGGCGAAATCCAGAAACAGTTCTCCTGGTTCGAGCACCAACTGCTGGAGTGTGCGCAGATCGATGGGTGGGAGTGCCGCCAGACGAGTTGCCGATTCTGTGCGCTGGCGGGGTTCTGTGATGCGATCAAACAACGTGCGCATCTTGAAGCGCTGCACCAAGTTGAACAACTGTTCACGTTTTTCTCCGGGCGACATATCGGGTCGTTCCAGCAACACACCGCACCCGTCGATCAGTGAAAACACACCGATAGCTTGCTCACGCCATACGGGGTCGGAAAACGAAGTCCTCAGGGAGTCAAACCGTTCCAGCATTTTATCAAACCACACCACCGCCTCGTCGGTGCGCCCCATGTCGCGATAACACTGGCTGGTGATACGCGCGACCACCCACCCGCTGCGGGAAACTTCCAAATCTGACACGAAACGATCGGCTGCCACAGCCCACTCGAGCGCCTCCGCTGGTTGTTCCAGAGCCAGATAACACTTTGCCTTCAGCCAGCTGACGGGGTATTCGAGTTCCCGAACCGGAGGCCAGTCAATCCGGCCGTCGATAACGTCGAGCGCTGCCTGTGGTTTATCAAGCCATGCCAGTGAAAACGCCATTCCGTAAACAGCTTCGTCGTGGACTTTTTTCGGGATCGTCCCCTCGAATTCCAGCAACCGGTTGTATATCCCGACCGCCGCGTTGAATCGGCCCTGGCGGGTCCGATTTTGCGCCAGGCGGTTCAGTATCATCGGCACCAGGTCTCCCAGATCCGCGTCTTCGCTCGACTCCAGCGCTCGGTTGAGGATTGCATCGGCATCGTCGTACCGGCCCAGATACTGCATCGCGAGAGCAATATTGGTCGCCGGCGTAATCGTCCCCCTCACATTGCCCGTCTCTTCGGCCAGGTCCATCGACTTTTCAAAATACTGAGCGGATAGGGTGATGTCACCGAACAGATACTCGAGTGTTCCCAGGTTGTTCAGCGCGTGCCCTTCGTTTACACGGTCGCCGACTTCCCGTGACGTGTCCAGGACTCGCAGATAACAACGGCGCGCGTTTTCGACATCACCCATCGAGTTATACACACGGCCCAGTCCAACAAGCGGAGTGAGAGCCTCGGCCCGCAGTTCCATCCCGAAAAACAGGTCAACCGCCACAGAATATTCGCTCCTCGCGGTTTCCAGCTCGTCGCGCAGTAACGCTACGTAACCCAGCATTGTGCGGGCCCATGCCTCGCTTGCCCTGTCCCCGGTCAGAAGCGCCAGGTCCAGCCTCTCCCGGTTCATATTCGCTGCGTCGTCGTAGCGGCCCTGGTAGGAATACACAAGGCTTCTGTACCCAAGCGCTCTCATCCAGTTGACCGTGTCGCGAACAGATTGTGAAACTAAAATTGACAGATCCAGTTTTTCGATACCGGCCACGCGGCCCAGCATCACTTCGCCGCGCCCCAGCGACGTGAGCATTCGTCCGATTTGTACTGAATCATTTGCGGCCCGTGCGTCGGACAGGTAAGACGTGGAAGATTCGATGATTGAAAGGTAGTCGCCCGCACGGAAGAGGGAGTCGATCTGAATTTCGCGTTGATTCCGAGGGGGGGGCTGGGTATAGGCGGACTGTTCACTCAAGATAGTAAAAGCCAATACTCCCCCGAGTGTCGCCAGCAGAAACGCGCAACGACAACGGCTTGCCACCATGGCAGCAGTATAGCAGATTATTTTATCTGAATCACGCTACTTACATATACCGTTCACTTAACTGGTTTTATCCAACCTGTTTGCGGCGCATGAGCAGGAGGGTGACGTCGTCTGAATTGGGCTCTCCGGCGAGGTATTTGTCGACGACGGATACGATCCGGGAGCGGA
>CAYUDF010000327.1:0-4656 GCA_964443465.1 uncultured bacterium | reverse complement strand
ATCTGAAGGCGTATTCGGCCCGATTCTATGGTATCGAGCGCTACGAGGTGTCGTCTTCGGACCTGCTTTTGACCGGATTGGGCGGCGGCGCCCAGCTGGGCTTTTTCGCCGGTGCCATCGGCAACATGCTGGGGCTGTGGGACGAGGATACGACGTGGCTTCTTATGGGGGCCATGTCCGCGCTCGGCGCCGCGTATATGGGTACCAAGCTGGACGATCCATCCTGGCGCTTTCAGTTTCGCTGGGAGGACGAGCCGCTGACCGTACCCACGGAGTGAAGCGGTCAGGAATTTCCACGAGGGTTGTTTCTGCCGTTGAATTCCTCCCTTAACGCGGTTATTCTGTGACGAACCCACACGACAGCACTTTAATAATGGAGGAAGTTGAATGAGATTCATCGGATTGTGCACGGCCCTCTGCGTGTTGATGTTCGCGCTGGGGTGTTCGCCGTCGTTCACGGTTAAAGAAGACCACGATCCGGACGTTCAGTTCGACCGGTACTACACGTGGTACTGGGTGGAGGATTCTCCGACGCAGAAGGCGGTTGCGGAGGGCACCCAGAGTGTCAGGGACCTGGATTCCCACATAAGAGGGTTGATTGAATCCGAGATGAGGAAAAAAGGCCTGACCAGGGTGGAAACCAATCCTGATATCGAACTGGTGTATCACATCGGATTAAAAGGGGATGTCGGCGGCGCCAACTGGGACGTGGACTATCTGGACCAGGCCAAAAACTCTGAAGTATACAAGTCGTCCGGCTCCGTGGTGGTCATTGACGTCATTGACGCCAGGACACACAGGCTGGTCTGGCGCGGACACGGAACCGGCGCGGTCAACGTGGACCCAACTCCGGAGATGGTCAAAAAGAACGCCACGCGCGCAATTACCAAGATCATGGATCAGTACCCGCCGAAATAGCGGCGAGTAATCTTCCAATTGAAAACGGCACCACCGGAGACTTTCGGGTTCTCCAGTGGTGCCGTTCTGTTGTGCGGCGGATTTTATCCATCCGCCCGAATCCGTTCAGTGAATCACGAGTCCTGTTCCTGAAAATCCCCCGCAACTTTCTTGAACACCGTCATGACCACAATAGCCAGAATCAGGTGCACGGCCAACGTGTACCAGATGTACTCCGGATTTCCCTGGTCGACGAAGTAGCCCGAGAGTTTCGTGTATGTCACACCGCTGAGAAATCCGCCGATGGCGACGGCGAGAAAGTTGGCGCCCATGTAGAGCCCTGCTTTTTCCCTCGGTGCGATCCACGTGATGTACTCCTGGATACGCGGTGAAGCGATCATCTCACCCACGGCAAAGAAAAAGATGCCGAGAAATACCAGCCCCACCGGCCCGACGTTGGCCAGCCCCAGGATGACAAAACCGATGGCCGACATGAACAGGCCGAACAGGAATGACGGCATCGCCGGCCATTTTTCAAAAATACGCGACACAAATACCTGGAAGATCATGATGATCCAGCCGGTGTGTGCGATCGTCTCACCCAGCACGCGGCGGGTGCCGTCCTCTTCGACCTGAGAAAAGAAATTGGCAACGGGGGCGCTGAGTACCTTTGCCAGGCCGACGTAGAGCGCGGCCGTATCCACGTTACTGTCGATATAAATCGCGCACAGGTTAAAAAACGCCCAGAAGGGAAGCCAGAAGAAAATCCCGAGAAGTATGAGGAATACCGAAAACTTGACATCGGACAGCGCCGTTCCAATGTCCTTGAATTTCTGCTTCAGCGAGGAACCCTCGAGCTCGCGTTCGGGTTCCTTGTAGAAAATGATCGTGATCACCAACATAACGACAACGGAAATGGCCGCCGCTATAAAAGCATAGTTCCACGAGATCGCGCGCAGCTTGCCGGCCACGATCGGACCGAACGAGCCGCCGACGTTGACCATCGCGTAAAAGATTCCAAACCCCATCGTTTTGTTGCTCTTGTCGGTGACCGCCCGAACGGTACCCGCGATGAGCGGTTTGAAAATCCCTGCCGCCAGTCCGATGGTAAGCATCGTCAAAGCGATACCCGAAAATGACTTTGTGAGAATCAGCAACAGGATCGACGGAATGTAGGCGAGGTAGGAGATGATCAGCACCTTTTTGAAGCCGAAGCGGTCTGCAAAGGTGCCGGAAATCACCGGGATCGTGTAAGACAGCAGCAGAAAAATACTCTGCACGATCCCCAGGTCGCCCCGGGAATACCCGAGGGATTCCATGTAGATCCCGAAGCCGAAATAGATGCCGTAATAGGCGAATCGTTCGAGGATCTCGATCGAGTTCGCGACCCAGAAAACCGGCGGAAACGCGGTTCTTTTATTCATTCGTTCCTCCCGGGGTAATCGGTTGGGGGAAAATATAGTTGCCGGAGATTGTATCACGATCCGATCCCGCCGTCTTGAGGAATTAGCGGGTGATTTCGCCGCCGGGTTCGGTTAACATATGGCGGCGTTGGAGGCAACTGCCGCGTATTAATCGTGCAGAATGGAGCTGTATCTGTGGAGTGGGCGGAAGTTCTCGAAAAAGATCCGATCAAACTCAACCTCGGCGGGGCGGAATTCTGCCATCCCCACCCGGATTACCGGGGATATGTGACGGTTGATCTCGATTCCCGGGATCACGGCTGGAACGTCCGCCACGATCTGATGCAGCCGATCCCGCTGCCCGACGGGTCTGTCACCAGCATCCACTCCGAGGATTTTCTGGAGCACATCTCCCTCGAGGGGATCGAAGCGCTGCTGGCCGAGTGCTTTCGGTTGCTGAAACCCGGCGGCAGGATGAGAATCGGTGTGCCCGATTACAACAATCCAAAAGACAAGTGGTGCCTGGAATCGGGTCTTGATCCCCGGTATCCCACCCATGTGACTCTCACCCGTTACGAATTGATGAAACAGGTTTTTGACCGGTCCCCGTTTGATCGTTACCAGATTTATCATTACTGGGACGGCGACAACTTTGTCGAGAACCCGATTGATTACTCTTACGGTAGAATTTTGCGGACTCCGGACAACCACCCGAAAAACAGGATAAAGGGTCCGGCTCAACGGCTAAAAACGGCCGTCCGGGATACGTTCTTCCGGTTGTCGAGGGGGTTCAAGGTTCCGGAACACCGGATGGCCACGCGAAAAAACCACCGCCTCCATGTAACCAGCCTGACCGCGGACCTGTTCAGGGATTGAGTTCGGCCGTTCTTCCGTAGAAACATACGATGTATGCAGGGCTCTTTATATTCGTCGAGATTCTGCTGGTGGCAGCGGCGGCCGTTTCGCAGCCGTGTATGCTGCCCGCGTACGCACACAACGATTATCTCAACGCCATGCCCCTGACTGAAGCGCTTCAACTGGGGTTTCGGGGGGTGGAGGTCGACTACTTCCTTGTGGACGGCGAACTGCGTGTTGGCCACGAACAGGAAGAAACCACAGCCGGCCGGAATGTCGAGTCGCTCTACCTGGCTCCGCTACGTGATTTCGTCGAGCAGGTTGGTCCGGTGTGCCCGGGCGGTTTGCCTTTTCTTCTCAATATTGAATCAAAACTCGACGGCCTGGAATCCTACCAAGCTCTGCATCAATTACTCTCACGATATGAGGATATCCTGACAACTGTCCGGGCGGGTGTCGTACAGCAGGGACCGATCCAGGTGGTGCTGGTTGGATGGTTTCCCGACCTGGATTATCTCCTGGACAAGCCGGTTCGTTACGTGGCGGTCCAGGCCCATTATAGCGACCTCCCGCCGGATCACGGCCGATACCCCGCCCACCTGCTCAAATTGATCAGCCTTAACTACAATCAAAAGACAATATCACGCGGTATGGAACCTGTATCACAACGTCTGAAGAGGAGACTGGACCTGTTGATCTCGGTGGCTCGCGAAAAGCCGGGGCGGTGGGTTCGGGTCTATAATGTGCCATCGAACCAGGATACTTACGACGATTTGATCGAAACGGGGATTGATCTGATCGGGACGAAGGACATCCGCGGAGCCCGCCGGTTACTCACCGGGGGCTCCCGCGAACGGAGATAAAATCTTACTGGTCTTTCATGAACTGGTCGTCGTATTCGATTTCGAAGCGCAGTTTGTGTTTGGCTTCCTCGTTGGCCAGCGAAACCATCGTGGCCTTGAGCGCGTCGTCCTTCACCGCCACCGACAGATTAGTATACAATTTGTAAGCCATTTTCTCTTTTTTCATGGCCAGGATAAGTGCGTCCTGATATGTGAGATCGCCTTCCGACTCCACCGGTACCAGATAATCACCGAGCTTGAGGTCCAGGATCTTTTCGCTCGATGCTGCGAAACCACCTGTTTCCCTGACTTTTAACAACAGATTCTTGTGCCCTTCTTCTTCCATGGCGAATCCCTCAAAAACCGTTTTCATGGCCGGGCGGTCCATTTTCCCGGCAAGTGCTTTGTAGAAATCCCGGGCATTTTCTTCGTTTTTAATTGCGAATTCCAGCACCTCATCCACCGTTGTCCACTGCTCCATTTGGGTCTCCTTTCATCGATTGTCGTATAAAGAAGCGTGTGGGGCTTCAAAGTCCCTATACTACTTCGCATGGGGCGATCGGACAACCAAATCCGCATTTCGCGCCGGATTTTTATTATTTCAGCGCGGCCAGTTTCTGTCGGCGAATAGACCGGTAAGGAATGAAGCTTGCAGACGG
>CAYUDF010000326.1:0-4661 GCA_964443465.1 uncultured bacterium | reverse complement strand
CTCGAGTAGTCCAGAGCGATGTTCACGAACAACTCGATTTTCTGCTCCCGTGCCAGGTCTGTTTTAACCGTGAGACTGCGGTGAATCTGCAGCGCTTTTTCGGCGTCGCCGTTTTCGCGGAGCAGCTCTCCCAGCCGGATATAGGCGTCCACCGGGGCTTTGCCGCTTCTTACGGATTGCTGCAACAAGCTGAAAGCGCCGGTTTTGTCACCGCGTACCAGGGCTTTTAATCCTTCGACGTACGGGTTGTCCGGACCGCTGGTTTTTGAGCGTTTCTGAGCCGACACGGCAACCGCGACGGCGAAGCCGGTCAGAATAACCACGGCGGCGACAATATAGACGGTCGTCCAGTCAAACATCTTTTATATCCTGCGTTTTTAGAATGTCGCTTCGGTATCTGTCGGGGCGCGTTCCGCTTCGTCGAGCGGCAGGCTTCGCAACGCCGCCATCTCTTTTTCGAGGCGTCCGACCTCTCTTCGATAGCGGTGGATCTGGTTCCGCAGGGTGAATTCGTTGAGGACCCAGATCAGAAACGAGAACACCATTCCAACGGCAAACACCAGTAGCAGAAGCAGATTGAGGTTGAGGCCGATGAATTCTTTTGTAAAGAACTTGAAATCAACCCGCTGGTCGGCATTGTTCATGCCAACCCAAAGGAATGCAATGACCCCTACGAGAATGATCAGGCTCCGTATAAACCACACGTCGTAGCCTCCTTTATATCAGACGGCTGAATCATGGCCGGTTTTCGCAACTTCGTCAAGAAGCATATTATATATGCTGTTAGAACGCAAACGGGGCCGATTTGTCGGCCCCGTCCACTTTGAATCACAAGGAAAAATCAACAGGAACAATTACTCCTTTTTTTCCTCTGGAGACTCGGCTTCCGGCTCGGTCGCTTCCGGCTCCACTGGTTCGGTTTCAACCGCTTCTTCGGCCGGTGCTTCCACAGTTTCCGGTTCGGCCGGCGCAGCTTCAGCTTCAACAACCGGTTCTTCCGACTCAGTCGGGGTCTCCGGCTCGATAACCTCTGCTTCTACCGGTTCGGTTTCAGCCGGTGCTTCCACAGCTTCCGGTTCGGCCGAAGCTTCTTCCGCCGGTGCCTCTTCAGTCGGGGCCTCAGCGGATTCAGCGGTGGCTTCGAGCGCAGTCTCGGCCTCGGTTTCAACGGGAACTTCCGTCTCCGCCGGTTCCGCAGACGCCGTTTCGGGAACGTCGGCTGTTGCGACCACAGCGGCGGCGGCGATTTCCTCGCCGGGAACGCCTTCATCTCCCGACTCGGACGATTCCTCGACGGGCTCGATGCGCTCCTTCAACGGATACTTCGCCATGAACTCCTCGGTCTCTTCCTCGCTCAGTTTTCGCAGGAAGGCCGAAATGCTCAACACGATGCGCTTGTTCTTGGGATCGACCTTGATCACGCGCAGCGGCACCACGTTGTCAACCGCAAACCGTTCTTCCGGATGACGGAGGTTTTCAAAACCCATCTGTCCGATGGGAACAAATCCCTCCACGTCCGAACGAAGCTCTACAACGGCTCCGCGGTCGAGTATGCGGGTGATTTTACCTTCGGTGTCGGTATCGGCGGCGAACTCGTCCGCCAGCCGGTCCCACGGATTTTCCGTCAGTTGTTTCATGCCGAGGCTGATACGTTTCTTGGCCTGGCTGATGTCCAGAACCACGACTTCAATCTCGTCACCTTTTTTCACAACTTCGCTCGGATGCCTGACACGCTTGGCCCAGGACATATCTGAGATGTGGAGCAGTCCGTCGATACCCTCTTCGATCTCGACAAAAGCGCCGAAATTGGTGAGGTTTCTCACGGTGCCGGTCAGCTGGGTGCCGATCGGGTACTTCTGCTCGATCGTTGTCCACGGATCCGGTTCGGTCTGCTTGAGACCCAGCGAGATCTTCTGATTGTCCTTGTCGACTTTCAGAACGACGGCTTCGACGTCCTGGCCGACGGTGAGAATCTTGGACGGATGTTTCACGTGTTTGGTCCACGACATTTCCGAAATGTGGATCAGACCCTCAACACCCTTCTCCAGCTCGATAAAGGCGCCGTAGTCGGTAATGCTGACCACACGGCCCTGTATGCGGGCGTCCAGAGGATAACGTTCTTCGACGCCGTCCCACGGATACGGTGTGAGTTGTTTAAGTCCCAGCGAGATTTTCTCGCGGTCCTTATCAAAATCGAGAACCTTGACTTCCAGGTCGTCGCCGATCTGGACGACTTCGGACGGGTGACCGATACGGCCCCACGTCATGTCGGTCAGGTGGAGCAATCCATCCACACCGCCGAGGTCGACGAATGCGCCGAAATCGGTGATGTTCTTGACGGAGCCCGTTCGAATCTGTCCGACTTCGAGTTCGCTCAACAGTGCGCGTTTCTGATCCTCGCGTTGTTCTTCGAGGACGACACGACGCGAAACAACGATGTTACGCCGCCGTTTGTTGATCTTGATGATCTTGAATTCCAGTGTTTCCCTGATGAGGTCATCCAGGTTGGGCACCTGTCTGAGCGCAATCTGGCTGCCGGGCAGAAACGCATCCACTCCGAGTAGATCCACCACAAGACCACCCTTGATCCGTCTCTTGACGGTCCCTTCCATGATCGAACCGGACTCGTGGGCGTCTTTGATTCGGCCCCAGACCTTGAAGAAATCTGCTTTTTCCTTGGACAGGACTACCAGTCCGTCCTGGTTTTCCAGCTTTTCCAGGTAGACGTCGAATTTGTCGCCGATATTTATGGTATCGACATTCCGGAATTCTTGAACGGAGATGGTTCCCTCACTCTTGAATCCCACGTCAACGATAATTTCGTTTTCCCTGATCTCTGAAATCGATCCACTAACGATCGAGCCTTCTTCAAAACTCGTGATCGTCTTTTCGTACTCCGCCGCAAAAGCAGAGGTGACGGAATCCTCGTCTGCATCGAGGTCGATGTCGACATCTACAGATTCGAGAACTTCGAACGATGCATAAGCCGGTGAACGGAGCACTTGCGCGGCTCCTTTCACTGGTGTTTTTTCACCTCCCTCCTTCGCCGATTCGTTATTTTCGGGCGTACTCGCCCCTAGTGTTTCATCCACCATAAAAACAATCGCCTCCTTGTATATCGATTTTCCGGTTTGTGGAGATACAAAAAAACCGGATTTGATCATAATAATAATCGTGCCGCGTCAATGCAAGTGGAAAATATGTAAAGAGTTGAGGAATCAGAGGGGGGTGGCGGCCCGGCTCGGTCAGCGGCTGTGTTCCAGATCGTCTTTCAGCGCCTGGATAGCCTCCATCACCATCTCGGAATACTCCCGATAGCAGTCCTTGTTTCCCTTGTCGGAGACCGAATCCCGGCCAAGCCGGATCGGGGTTCCCTGCACGATAATCAGCCGTTCACGCCGTAGAAGGCATCTGGACATACGATTTGTGCCGGATACGTACACCGGAATGACGGCGACGCCGGAATTGACGGCCAGATACCCGATGCCGCTTTTGGGTTTTCCCAGCTGCTTTCCGTCGGATCTCGAACCTTCCGGAAACAACAGGAGCGACTTCCCTTCCGCCAGTAGCTCCATCGATCGGCGCATGGCGTCCCGGTCGAAGACTCCACGGCGAAGCGGGATCGAGTTGAACGTTCGAATAAGCCATCCAAAGAATGGATTTTTAAACAGAGCGGATTTGGCGAGATAATAACATTCGCGCGGGAGTGTGGGGCCTACAGTGGGTGGGTCTGCGTAAGATATGTGATTACTAGCGAATATATAGTTTTCATTATAGTCTACATCCAGTGTCCGCCGGGTCCGCTCTCCAAAAAACACCTTCAAAACAAACAACAGGAAGTAAACGGCGAACCGCATGCGCCGGGTTAGTTTTCGGTAATAATTGCGGTGTGGAGACGGTTTCAGGGCGGCGAGTTGCTCCGCGGTGTCCCGGGTGATCCCGACAATTTTTTCGACCTGGCCGTCTATGGTCAGGTCGGATGTATCCACTTCGATGGCTCCAACTGCCTTTCGAAGCGGGCTCACCTCACGGCCGGAATCGTAGGTGTCACGCCGGATGATGTCTTTTTCGACCTCTTCTACGGTGGTCTCGATTCCCTGGCCGGCCATTTCTTTTTTCCGGCGTTCTGCCCGGACGCGGGTGGACGCGACCAGGTAGATCTTAACCTCCGCCCCCGTCAGTACAACCGTTCCGATATCGCGACCCTCAAGAACCGCCCCTCCAGACCGGGCGAGGATCCGTTGCTGTCGAACCAGCGCGGTACGCACCGACGCGTGGGCGCTGACCGGGGAAACCGCGCGTGTCACTTCCGGCGTCCGTATCTGGGTGGTGACGTCCTCATCGTCGGCGAATACGCGTTGGCCGCCTTCAGGCGACTCTTCAAACCTGATGCGGAGATCGTCGGTGATACCCCGGCAGACGGTTTCGTTGTCGGGATCCAGTCCGTCTCGAAGCACCCGATACGCCACCGCCCGGTACATGGCGCCCGTATCGATGTGGCGGAAACCCAGCCGCTCGGCAACCAGCCGGGCGGTGGTACTCTTACCGGATCCGGCCGGGCCGTCAATCGCGACGACGACACGTCGGAGAATATCGTTTTGATCGAGTATTTTTTTCAATGTGGAATCGTTACCCCAGGACGTCTCTGGCCGCCTTAATCA
>CAYUDF010000325.1:0-4689 GCA_964443465.1 uncultured bacterium | reverse complement strand
GAAGCTCACCTATTCGATGGCGGCCTATGTTGACAACCTGGATTTCGGTTTCAAGATCGTCCAGCAGGCATCGGAATACGGAGTGGATGGGTTCTCGACACCGCAGATTCTGGCATTTGCCGTTGAGCTCAAGGAAAATGGTATTTTCACAGACGAAGACTTCGAAGGATGCCCCGATGACAATGAGGGAAGATTCTTCTGGCTGCTGGACAAGCTGGTCCGTCGGGAAGGGATCGGGGATATTCTGGCCGACGGCACTTACTGGGCGGCCAAACGGGTTGGCAAAGGCGCGGAACAGTACGCCCACAATAATATTAAGAAACACGAACAGCTGCCCATAAAACTGGGAATGCTCGATCCACTGTACTTTCTCATGTATGCGACCAACGAAAAGATCAGCATTACACAGATAGAAGGGAACTGGCCCCAGGCGGCTTTTCCCACGAGAGAGCAGAGGGAACGGTTTGTGAAAGACTGGCCCCAGCTGCCCGACGATAAATTCAAAGAAATATTGCTAGAATGGGAACCACGCGGAGAAAAGGGGATCCCGTTTTTCCCGACGCCACCGATGTGCAGTGAGATTGTGGACTGGATGGAGATGTTACACAACATCGACGACGCCCTCGGTCTGTGCGCCGGTATGGCATCGTTCTGCCTCAAACCTCCGTACCATATTAACAACTACCCCCAGCTGATAGCAGCGGCCACGGGAATGGATATCGACAGGGAAGAGCTGAAAAAGAAAGTGAACCGGAGCCGGAATCTGCATCGGGCGTTCAACAACCGACGGGGTATGACGAGAGCCGATGAAAAACCGCCCAAAGATCATTGGAAACACCGGTACCCCGAGCTCGAAGAAGAACTTCTGACGACGTATTACACGTTCAAGGGATGGAATCACGACGGAATACCGACGAAGGAAAGATTACACGAACTGGATCTGGATTATGTTGCCAAAGACCTGGAAAAGAGAGGGATATTGAACGATGGCCATGGTCAAGAAAATAGTCAAAACGATCAAGGTTGACGCGGATCGGTGTAACGGCTGCAGGGGGTGTGAGATCGTGTGCTCCGCCTTTCACGCCGAGCCGAAATACAGCAGCGTTAATCCGGCGAGATCTCGTATTCGGGTGATTACCCATCGGTTGAAGGATATCTGGCTTCCGGTATTTGCCGGTGAATATGCGCCGACTGAGTGCGCCGGCCGTGACGTTTATACGATCGACGGCAAAGAATACGACGAGTGCGGGTTCTGCAGGGCTTCCTGCCCTTCACGGGACCTGTTCAAGGAACCCGATTCCGGTCTGCCGTTAAAATGTGACATGTGTGAAGGTGAAGAAAAGCCGCTGTGCGTGACTTGGTGCCTGAGCGATGTTTTGACTTACGAAGAAAGGGAAGTGGAAGTGGAGGAGGAAGAAGTAAAGCCGGAACAGCTCGATATCGGCCTGGAGGCGCTGGCCGACAAACATGGTATGCAGAAGGTACTGGACGCGGTGGCCCGGATGCAAAAGCAGGATAAGTGAGATAGTGGAAACAAAAACACCATTTCTGGAAATTCTCGACGAGATCAAAGGGGCCGGTGGCGACGCCTACAGGCTGTGCTTTCAGTGCGGAATGTGCGATGCCGTCTGTCCGTGGAACAACGTGCGGCAGTTCAGTATCCGCAAGATCATCCGTGAGGCCGCGTTTGGCTTGACCGAGATCGAAAGTGACGATATCTGGCGGTGTACCACTTGTGGCAAATGTCACAGGGTGTGCCCGAGGGGCGTCGACCAGATCGAACTGGGTGTCGCCCTTCGTAGGCTCGCTTCAAATTACGATGTTTTTGCCGAGTCGGCGGCTGCTACGCAGGCGGCCCGGGGCAGCCTGGTCGCAGAGGGGAATCCGCTGAACGAGGATCGCGAGAAACGTGCCGACTGGGCGGAAACGCTGGAGGTCAAACCGTTCACCGAAGAAACGGAAGTTCTGTTTTTTGGATGCTGCTATCTGAGCTACGACCCGCGGATGAAAAAAGTCGGAAATGCCACGGTTGATATCCTCAACAAGGCCGGCGTCGATTTCGGCATACTGGGCAGCAAGGAAAGCTGTTGTGGCGAGAGCATCCGCAAAACGGGCGCCGAGGATACCTTTAAAGGTCTGGCCAAGGACAACATCAAGACGTTCGTCGACAACGGTGTCAAAAAGATTGTCGTATCCTCACCCCATTGCTACGAGACGTTCAAAAAAGAGTACCCGGAGTTCATGGTGAACTTTGAAGTTATTCATATGACCCAGTTTCTGTCCGGGTTGATCAGAGATGGAAAACTCAAGATCAGCGGCGAATACGGAAAAAAAGTCACGTATCATGATCCGTGTTACCTGGGGCGTCACAATGACATCTATGACGAACCCCGCGAAATTCTCCAGAGCATACCCGGTCTGAAGTTCGACGAGATGGCCGCTTCGCGCAGTAACAGTATGTGCTGTGGCGGTGGGGGCGGACGGGTGTGGATGGAGACGGAAAAAGGAGAGAGATTCTCCGACCTCAGACTGGAGCAGGCGCGCGACACCGGAGCCGAAATATTGGCGACGGCGTGCCCGTACTGCATCACGATGTTCGAAGACAGCCGTCTGACGATGGAGCTCGAAGACGTGCTGGAGATCAAGGACATAACCGAAATCGTTCAGGAAGTAATTCAGGGAACCGACACAGCCCGAAAGGACGAAGGCAAGTGAACAACGCCCCTTTTGAAGGAAATTTTGGAGACGTCATGGTCGTCGGTGGCGGCATCAGCGGTATACAGGCCGCTCTCGATATGGCCACCGCGGGATTCAAGGTCTATCTGGTTGAGAGAGGTCCGAGCATCGGTGGCCACATGGCCCAGCTCGACAAGACCTTCCCGACCAACGACTGCTCTATATGAATTCTGGCTCCTAAAATGGTCGAGGTCGGCCGTCATCCAAATATTGAAGTTCTGACATTCGCGGAAGTAGTTTGCGTCGAGGGCGAAGTGGGCGACTTCCGTGTCACCCTGAACAAGAAACCCCGGTACATCATTGAGGACAAATGTACGGGGTGCGCGACCTGCGTGCAGTACTGTCCGAAAGAATCTCCCAACGTGTTTAACGAGGAGATGGGGACCGGAAAAGCCGTACACGTATACTTTTCGCAAGCCATACCACTGGTTGCGTACATCGACGACAATTGTCTGAAGCTGGAAGAAAGCAAATGTGACATCTGCGAAGGCGTATGCCAGCAGGGAGCCATCGATTTCCGGCAAGGGCCAGAGAAAATCAACATCAATGTGGGCACGATCATCCTGTCCGCCGGCATCGAGCCATTCGATCCCGCTACCGTTGAGGAATACGGTTACGGGAAGATGGACAACGTGGTCACCAGTATGGACTTCGAACGGATGCTGTCAGCCACCGGTCCCTACCAGGGTCAAATACTGCGCGCTTCCGACAAAAAACACCCCCAGAAGATCGCGTGGATTCAATGCGTTGGATCCCGGCGGGTGACCCCGGGGGAGAACAGCTATTGCTCCAGCGTGTGCTGTTCCTACACACAGAAACAGGTCATTCTGACCAAGGAGCACGAAGCTTCGGCGGATTGTACGATATTCCACAACGACATTCGTTCTTTTGGAAAGGATTTCGAACGCTACTACCACAGGACCGAACAGCTCCCCGATGTTCGCTTCATCAGAAGTTATGTGTCGATCGATAGGGAAATTCCGGATAGCAAAAACGTCATCGTAAGATACGCGACAGACAATGAAGGTGTGAAAGAGGAAGAATTCGACATGGTGGTGTTGTCCGTCGGATTAAACCCTCCCACCGGTTCTGCGGGACTGGCCGATACCTACGGGATCGGACTCAATTCACACGGTTTTTCCAGCACACGCCAGGAGAATCCGATGGAATCCACACGGCCCGGTATTTTTGTCAGCGGTGGATTACGGGGCCCGATCGATATTCCGGAGTCGGTGTTCAGCGCCAGCGGCGCCGGCGCCCAATGCGGCGAGTATCTCAACCACAGGCGGGGCAAGCTGGCCGAAGAGAGAGTTTATCCGCTGGAGAGAGACGTCACAGGTCAGGAACCCAGAATCGGTGTTTTCGTGTGTCACTGCGGCGCGAATATCGGAAGTGTCGTGAACGTTCCCTCGACGGTCGAGTATGCGCTGGGTTTGCCCAATGTGGTTCACGCCCAGGAGCAGTTGTTCTCATGCGCCAACAACTCCAGCAACGAGATCACGGAACTCGCCGAGGAAAAGGGCCTCAACCGGGTGGTGATCGCAGCCTGTTCGCCGAGAACACTGGAAGCGTTATTCCGGGATACGCTGCGGGAGGCCGGCCTCAACCCGTATTTCTGCGAGATGGCCAACATCCGGGAACAATGCTCGTGGGTTCATCAGAAGCAGAAGGAAGACGCCACACAAAAGGCCAAGGACATCATCCGGATGTCGGTGGCGCGAGCGGGGCACCTGGAGCCGCTCCAGGAATTCGACCTGCCGGTCGACAAAAGGGCACTGGTGGTTGGCGGCGGGATCGCCGGCCTGACCTGTGCGTTGTCGATCGCCAACCAGGGGTACCCGGTCCACCTGGTGGAAAAAGCAAAAACACTGGGCGGCATGGCCAGGAGAATTCCGACCACGCTGGAGGGTATGGATGTCCAGGATTACCTGGATGATTTGATTCAGCAGGTTT
>CAYUDF010000324.1:0-4690 GCA_964443465.1 uncultured bacterium | reverse complement strand
ATACCGCCCTGGTTTTGACCGTCGATTTCTTTCCGCCGATCGTGGACGACCCGTTTGATTACGGCAGGATCGCGGCGACCAATTCGCTGAGCGATGTGTACGCGATGGGCGGGAAACCGATCACCGCGTTGAACATATCCGGTTTCCCGGAAAACAAGTTGTCGGCGGATGTGCTCGGGGAGATTCTGCGTGGTGGCGCCGAGACCGCCGCCCGCGCGAACTGTGCCATCGTCGGCGGGCACACCGTCAATGACGCGGAATTGAAGTACGGTCTTTCTGTGGTGGGGACCGTTCATCCGGACCGCATCGTGACCAACGCCGGCGCGAGACCGGGAGATGTTCTGGTTTTGACCAAACCGCTGGGGTCGGGGGTACTTTCGACGGCGCTCAAGAAACAGAAGCTGGACCGGGACACCGAGTCTGCTCTTGTGGACGTGATGACGCGCCTGAATGACCGCGCGTCGGAAGAGATGTTATTACACAACGCGTCCGCGTGTACCGATATCACGGGGTACGGACTTGTCGGACACGCATACGAAATGGCCCAGGCGAGTGATGTGTCGATCCATCTCGATTCGGCGGTCTTACCGCTGATCGACGGGGCGTTGTGGGCGGCCCGCAACGGATATCTCACCGGCGGGGGATCGACAAACCGGGTGTTTGTCTCAAACGACACGGAGATCGCCGGCGGGATCGATGAAAATCTGCTGCACATCGTGTCGGACCCGCAAACGGCGGGCGGACTGCTGATTGCGATTTCGGAAAGCGAAACGCCGGGATTGGTCGATGCCATACGCGCGGACTGCCCCGGGGCCGCCGTGGTGGGCCGTTGCGAATCGCGTGGAGATAAACTGATTTATATTTCGTGAGTGACGGGCCAGACATTCTCTCAGAAAGGAGTTCTCAACTGTCTGTCGGATGGGTAGTTGGGCCGCTCAACCAGTATGGTCCGGTTGTCCACACCGTCGAGAATCGACTCGTTCAGTCGCAGCAGGCACGCGTCCCGGTGCCGCTCGAACAGCACCATTGCTTCCTGAGTTACCGGTTCCTTGGAAGGAAGCCTCAGTTTCCGCGGATTGACCCAGCTGCCGTTTTTCTTGATCCGGTAACAGACGTGCGGACCGTTCGCCCAGCCCGTTGATCCGACGTAACCGATAACCTGCCCCTGTTTCACCTTTTTCCCGCCTCGAATACCCTTTGCGAACCGTTGCAGGTGGAGATAGTAGGACGTGTATGTGTTGTTGTGTTTGATCTTTACGTAGTTACCGTTGCCCGTGCGCCGGGTGGCGGCGACGATGGAGCCTTCGCCGGTGGCGTAGACCGGTGTGCCGTAGGGCGCACCAAAATCGACGCCATAGTGGGGCTGATACCGCTTGCTGATCGGGTGGTACCGACGGAAACTGAAATTCGAGGTAACGCGTGTGTATTTTACCGGTGACCGTCTCAGAGATTTCTCCATCGACTGGCCGTTTTCGTTGTAATAACCGCTGCCGCCGCCGATACCAAACCGGAACGCGTAATATTCGTCGTTTCGCGAGATAACCCTCGCCGCCAGCATCTCTCCCAACCGCGTGCGGCCATCCGCATATTCTTTTTTCTCGTACAACACGGCAAACGAGTCACCGGACCGGATGTCGGTAAAAAAGTCGATCGTCCAGCCGAAAACGTCCGCCATCTGGGCGGCGAGGTCCGTTGGAGCGCCCTGGTCCTGCAGCGTGACAAAGACCGATTGTGATATCGTGCCCTCTGTTACATGATACGTCACCGTGTAGGGAACCGTATCGATTGTCGCCACAAAGCTTTTCGGAGCCGAACGCCGGACACCGAGGAACTCATCGGTGCTGTAATAAAAAAACATACTGTCCACGTTACCCGGTGTGGAAGCATACACGTCGAACTTCTGGCCCGGCCGGACCCGCTTCAGGTTGTAGACCTTTTTTGAGGCCCGCACAATCCTGTCGATTTCGGTCGGTGTCACACCGGCGCCCCGCAGCTCGACGTACAGCGAGCTGTTGCGCTTGATCTTACCCTGGATAAGTTCGGACGCAGGGACCGCCGCGACCACAGCCGGTGGGGTCTCCGGTTCGACAGCGAGTGTCTCAGATAAATCGGGTTCGGGGGCCGGGGGCAGAGAAGCCGTCTGGACGCCCATATAGTGATCGTGGGACACCTCGGTCAGGATGTTCGATTCGGCGGGTCTGAATGGCTTCAGAACGCTGTCCTGGGCCGCGTAAAGGCCAAGTGCGGCGAGAATCACGATAATGGGTGCGATTTTTCTCATGGTAATACTGTCGTTGCGCCGCGTTCCGGACCGGGACGTGATACGTACATCTGTTTACCCGATCCCGGAGATAATACGGATGATTTGAATCAAATACGGGAAAACCGAGGGTCAAGTCAAGTACTAATCGGTAATCCCGCGAGATGAGGAATCACAGCAATTACTGTTCCGGATGATACCAGCTACGCGATGACGCCGCGGTTCTTCATAACGCGTGCATAAAGATACAGACCGAGCGCGACCACAAAAATCAATGCGGAGAAGAGCGCTCCGGTAGAACCCATCACTTTTAATCCATCAGCAATAAAGTAGTTGTGGATCGATGTGACGATCATGCACAGGAAGGAAGCGAGCAACACCCATACGGCGATTCCTTTTCTCAACAGCAGCAATATGGAGCCCAGCACCCCTCCCCACACCGCGATTGCCCATGTCGAAACAACGATCATCGGAAGACCGTAAAAAAGCTCCAGTTGTTCGGGCGTGAATTTGGCCATGTACGCTTCGTTCTGCGTTTTGGTCATGAGGTAGTCGTATGCGCCCATCAGGTTCCACAAAAGAGTGACGATACCGACGATCCACAGGTGTATCGGCGTTTTTCTGGTTTCAGTCATTTGTTCCTCCATCGCACAGGTTTTTATTGCCAGCGACAAATACTATCATTTTGGTGCGATTTCTGGGAGAATTATTGCCGCTTCAAGTGATTTCGTTTGGCGGTTCCCGGTATTATTTCGCGGCCGGCGGAGCTTCGGCCATTTGGGCGTTATAGGTCTCGATCAAATCGGTGATCCTGTTGTGGACCTCGAAGTTGAGGGTTTCACCCTGAAAGTTCAGCGTGATTCGCCGGCGAAGCACCTTGCGGACGGCCTCCTGCTCAAGTATGAAAGTCTCGGCATTCGACCAGCGACCGCGGCAGGCCCAGCGCCGACCGTATAATTCGCTGATTCGAAAAACGCCATCCAGTCCGATTCTAAGACTCGCCGCCGCCGCACCTATGACAAAATCCAGCCTGGCTTCAGGCGCGCCGGGGGTGAAGTGCAGAGTCAGGTTTCGGAGCCCTATCTTGTTCCCGGCAAACTCGAACGTCCGGCCCGAAATAGCGTGTTCCAGTTCAGGCGCGGGTTGTATTGGTTCCCTGGTTTCGCTGCCGAGGAGTTGTGCCAGGCTATCGAGACGGGCAGCGGCGGTGGGGTTCGCGGCTAAAGCAAATTCAGCGACCGCAGCCGGCTCGATGTAGCTGACAAGCAGGACCCTGGGTGTGAAGAATCGTTGCTGCGGGAGCGCGCCCGTGAAAACAACCACGAGATCCTGGGCGGGTAGAACATAGACGAACTGACCGCCGTAACCCTGCATCATGAACATGTCGTCGCCCACCCACCACTGATAGCCGTAACTCTTTGCCATCGTGCCTGCGGTGATCTGCGGTGACGTTGAGCTTTGGACCCATGTCGCGGGGACAACTTGTTTTCCGTCCCACTCTCCACCCCGCAGATAGAGGTAGCCGAGGCGAGCCATGCCCAGTGGGTCCAGGCTTAGACCGGAATAGCCCCAGCTGTCGTCTGGCCTCGAACCCTGCCAGGTATAATCAACGATGCCGATGGGTTCAAACAGGTGCTCTCGGGCGTAATCCGCGGCCGACTGTCCCGTTGCTTTCTGCAGAATGATCGCTATCAGCTCGGAGACTCCGTTGCTGTATTCAAATCGGGATCCCGGTTTTGTTGCAACGGGTAAGTCCAGGACATATTGTGCCCAGTTTTCGCTCGCGCGCATCTTGCCAAGACCCACCCAGTTGTAGAGATAGGAGTCCTTTGTTTTCAGCCCCGCACTCATCGTCAGCAGGTGACCGAGTGTTAATGCCCGCTTGTCTGCATCCAGATTGGCCACCTCATAATCGGGAAAAAAGCTCAGCACAGGGGTGTCGAGGCCTGGCAGGTCTCCCCGGTCGATGGCGATGCCAACGAGCGCGGAAAGCACACTCTTCGTACAGGAATGGATGTCATGGCGAACGCCGCTTGAATAGGGTGGAATCTGGATATCCAGCACGACCGTGCCGTACCGAATAACCGTGACCGAGCGAATGCCCGGATTGTCGCTTTCGATCCGTTCGAGCATGGCCGAGAGTTCGACGGAACTCATGCCCTGGGCCTCGGGCTCGGAGTGTGGCCACTCCGCGGCGGGCCATGTGGGAGCGGCGGGAGAGCCGGATAGCTCGGGTGTGGAAACAAAGAATAAGAACAGAGCTACTGTGAGGCGAATCGGCACGTAGGTCCTTCGGATTGAGGGTTCATTCATCTACGTTTACGGGTGGCCGTTGGTTGCAGGCCGACAATCGCCGGGGCTCTGAATCTTCCACATCGGGATCTAATGACTAAATATCCCGGATACCGACAACTTTTTGTAAACAAATTC
>CAYUDF010000323.1:0-4696 GCA_964443465.1 uncultured bacterium | reverse complement strand
CGGCGTGTTACGACTGCAACCCGAGGGGCATCAAGGAGGAGGACGAAGGGCGATGACAGTTCGAATGACGCAGATACTATTGTTCGTCCTGCTGATTGCCGCAATGTTGACCAATCCAGCATGGGCTGCCGAAAAAGAAACTCCGCCGGCGATCAACTATATCTCGGCCGAGAACGTCTACCTCAACGCCGGTAAGCACGCGGGGCTCGAAGTGGGATCAAGGGTGGAGGTCGTCAGGTTGGGCAAAATCATCGCCGTACTGGAGGTGATCCACGTATCGAGCAATTCCGCGTCCTGTCGGGTGGTAGAACAGATTTCACCACCGCGTGTCGGCGACGCCGTATCGTTTGAACCGGCCGCAAAACCACCCGCATTAACTCCGGATCGGCCGCCGCTGACCGGCAGGGTCACAACACCCCTGACCGGAATCGAAACAAACGTTCTGTCCGGTTATGTTTCGGTCGGGACCGTTTGGCAGAAGGATCTGACCGACTCCGGCCTTTCGTCGCTGCAACCGGCCCTCGCATCGCGTCTTCGTGTAAAAAACGTGGGGGGTACCGGAGCGGAGTTTCGTTTTCGCGACAGGGTCCGTTACTACAATCGCGATTCGTCGCCCGGAGACAACATCGCCGGGGACGAATGGACGCACCGGCTGACCGAACTGGCTCTCGTCAGTGGTAATCACCACGCCGACCTCCAGTGGGGTTTTGGCCGGATGATCGTCCCCGACATGCGCGGCGTCGGGCTGGTGGACGGCGCATATGTATCATACCGGCTCGGCCGGTGGTTTCGGGCCGGACTCGCCGGCGGACTGGCCCCCGATCCCTTCGACCTGTCCCCGGACGCCGACCGTCCGCAGGCGGGTGGATTCGTCGCGTTTGACTACGAACCCGATAACCGGTGGCGGTTCACGTCTTCGGCCGCACTGGCCGGAAACTACGTCTCCGGATCGATCAGCCGTGAGTTCATTTACTGGCAGAACGTGGTCGCGCTGCACAGAAAGTTTTCCGTGTTCCAGAGCGTGGAGGCCGACCTGAACCGTGACTGGCGGCGCGACGCGAATGGCGAAAGTCTCACATTTTCCAATTTTTATCTCATCGCCAACGCCGAGGTTTCACGATACGCGTCCATTGACTTCACCTATGATTCCCGAAAAAACGTGCGCACCTGGGACACACAGGCCACACCCGACAGCCTGTTTGACACCAGTGTATACGACGGTTTCGGGGGAGGCCTGTCGTTCCACCTGCCGCGCGGTATCAACCTCTCGGGGAGGGCCGGCGTGCGATACAGGGGAAACGAACAGACGAACCAGTTCTTCAGTGGCCGTCTTTCCGCGGTCCGACTTCCCTGGCGCGGACACTCCGCAACATTTCGTTACGCGTATACCGACACCCGGTTTACAACCGCTCACAGACCCGTTCTGACCTACAGATTTCCGGCGGGCCGTCACTGGAGGCTCAATCTGGGAACCGGCGGTTACATCTACAAGCGCGCAACGATCACCAGCGACACCTACTACGGCGAAGCGGGCGCCGGCTATACCTCCGGGCGCTATTTCATCAACGGCAGCTACCGTCAGTATTTCGGGGGCAATCTGGACTCGATCCTGATGTACACCGAACTGGGTCTGAATCTCTAATCAGCACCGTCCCACCACCCAAAAAACAGTCATCAAAAGAACCGCACAAGGCCGGTTTGGTGCAGCCCTTGCTCAATCACAGCAATCCCTTCGACCGGGCAAAACGAGCATCGGGAGGCGCGGTTTATTAATTTATAACACACGGTATTACAACAAGTTACACGCGCTGATATTGCCGGACAAACCAGCCCGCCCGGTCGGATCCAAGGAGGGCAACTATGTATTGCAGAAAATGTGGACAGGAAATGCAAAATGATTCGAACTTTTGCGGTCATTGCGGGACGTCCGTCGGCAAAACACCGCAACCGGCCTTCCACGAGTCCAATATCCCGGTTCTGACGCTCAAACCGATATTTATTCCCTGGGCGGCCATGGTGTCGATCCTCCCGATTCACATCTTTATGACCATCTGGGGCGGCGGGTTCTTCGGCGGATTCTCCATGTTTGCCGTGAACGCCCTCGGCCTCAACCTGCCCGGGTGGTTCACTTTTGTATTTTTTGGATCGCTGTTTTTCTTCGCCATCCCCATCGTTACTTACAACGCCCAGAAAAAAACATACGCAAAAACCGAATACTGTTTTTATCAGACGAAACTGGACTATCACGAGGGATTCTTCACAACCGAAGAAAAAACGATCGATTATAAAAACATTACAGAAGTGACCCTGGTAAAGGGAATCGTCCAGAAGAAATACGGGCTGGGCACCATCGTGCTGTCGACACCGGCAACCGGATTCGCTTCGGGCCGGGCTCGAAGCGGCATCCGGGTTCAGGATATTCCCAACGCCGACCAGGTGTACCAGCAGATCAAGGATATGATTCAACGCGCAACCAGTGCGCAAGTGGCGTAAACCGGTACGTCACCTGATTAGAATCGCGCCGGCAGCTGCGGGCGGCCCGCTACCCCACACAATGGCGGGTCGTCCCAACACCAGGCGCGTCCGGTTTCGAGACTCGATCGGGTTTCGAAACGACCCGCGAGAGGCCGTTCCCTCGCGCGGGCCACGCGGTACCCAAGGGCACCATGGTACCGGGTCGCATCTCCGGCTTGCCTCCGATAGTGCTGGTGGTTATTCTAGCAGTAACATCCGAGTGAAACACCAGTGACTGATCCGGCCATGGAGGCAAGCCGAGATGTTTTATCCCCCTTCCGAAGATATCGAAGCCTATATAGAGGCCCATTCCACGCCCGAATCTGACCTGTTCAGAAAACTCACGGCGGAAACCAGGAGCAGCACCGACGCGCCGCAGATGCAGGTCGGGCATATAGAGGGGTTGTTCCTCAGCCTTCTCGCCAGGTCTTGTGGCGCGCGCAGGGTGCTTGAAATCGGCACATTTACGGGTTATTCCGCCCTGGCCCTCGCTTCGGGCCTTCCAGAAGACGGGGTTGTGATCACCTGCGACATCGACGCCGAAACCGCGGCGATCGCGCGCCGCTACTGGGATCAAAGCCCGCATGGCGACCGGATCGATCTGCGGCTGGGACCCGCCCTGAAGACGATAAAAAAACTGGACCCCGCTGAACCGTTTGACCTGGTTTTCATCGACGCCGACAAGCAGAATTACACCCGGTACTGGGAGGCGGTTGTTCCGAGGGTCCGGCAAAACGGGTTGATCGTCGTTGACAACGTCCTGTGGAGCGGACGGGTTCTGGCACCGGTGGAACCGGACGACAAGGCAATCGCTGCCTTTAATGTACACGCCAGAGGCGACGGGCGGGTTGAAGTCGTGATGCTGCCTGTTCGCGACGGGATCACGATCGCCGTAAAACTGTGAATCGGCGATTGAGAACTTAAAGTGTGTAAGTAAAAGGACTTCCGAGACGACCTACACGGGCCTGGTCAAAAAACCGGCCACTTCGAGACCCGTTCGGTGTACCATTCGAGGGAGAGGTGGACTCCGTGGAGACCGCCTCTCTTGTCAATCTGGAGTATTAATTACAGATAAAACAGGGATTAAAATGAGAACAAACAGATTTCGCCTGTTCACACCGATAGTCGCAGGCCTGTGGGTGGTCGCGTGCGCAATTCAACTGATGATACCCGCGCCTTCCGGAGCGATCGACATGAAAGGCGGACTGGGTCAACCGGTCGCAACAGCGGGATATGTGTCGCTCACCAGTTTGCCCCGCGGCGGGACGGCACAAATCGCCATAGAAGTCGACATCGACCACCCGTGGCACATCAACGCCAACGACCTGGACGACGAGTTCATGGTGCCCACGGAGCTGGTGTTTGAAGCCCCCGCAGGAATCGTCGTTAAAGATGTTGTGTATCCCGACCCCGTCACCAAAGCCCTCGCATTCTCGGACCAACCGCTCAAGCTGTATGAGGGCAAAGTGTATATTGGCGCAACCGTCGTGGTCTCACCCGATTTTGAAACCGGTGATACTGTCATTAAAGGCCGATTGACCTACCAGGCGTGTGATAACGAAAAATGCCTGATGCCCAAAACAGTCGACGTTTTTGTGCCGTTCAAGGTGTCCACAAAGCGGGAAACAATCGACGCCGCCCACGTTGAAATTTTTTCAATGATTAATTTTGAGTCAACCGCTTCATCGGGTGATAAAAAGGGCGGAAGCGGATTCGGCGGGATCGTCGCGCGCCGTGGCATCTTTATCGCATTCCTGATTGTGTTTCTGGGCGGTCTGGCACTCAACCTGACACCCTGCGTGTACCCGATAATTCCGATCACGGTCAGTTATTTCGGTGGGCAGGCCTCGGGCAGCAAAGGCAGCACGGTGGTCCTCGCCGTTCTGTATCTGCTCGGTATGGCGGCGATGTATTCGACGCTGGGTGTCATCGCCGCGCTGACTGGAAGTATACTGGGTTCGGCGCTGCAGAACCCCCTGGTCACGGCGGTTGTCGCCGGTGTGATGGTTCTCCTGGCGTTGTCGATGTTTGGTGTTTACGAAATCCGGGTTCCCGCCAGATTGAGCGGAGTGGCTGGCACAGCCAAAAAAGGCTACGCCGGCGCGTTTCTGATGGGATTAACGGTCGGAATCGTGGCGGCGCCGTGTATCGGTCCGTTTGTTCTGGGCCTGCTGACTTTTGT
>CAYUDF010000322.1:1995-4700 GCA_964443465.1 uncultured bacterium | reverse complement strand
GCAAGGACTTCGAAACAGATCCCGTCGTGACCGTTGATCCACAGAGGATCATGACAATCCACGACGTGCTGGACGGCCCGGCCGTCAGCGGGATACTGGTCTCGCCCGACGGCAGCCTGTTTAAAATGTCGGTGACAAAACGAACACCTCCCGACGGCGACCGTGACAGCTGGGTGGAGATCCGGCAGGTCAAGGACGGAAAACTTGTGCGTACGATTCGTGATTTGTCCGGCGTGGGGCAGTGGCAGTGGGTGCCCGTTGGAAACCGGTTGTCCTATGTGGCAACAAAAGACAAAAAGGCCTACCTGCGTGTGATGGATATGGTCACCGGCGAGACCGAAACCGTTGTTGAGGGCATTAAGGATTTCGGCGGTTACGACTGGGGCCCCGACGGATCTTATGTGTTGTACGACATCAGCACGGATCCGCCTGAAGACAAAACAGGTGTAAAACGGCTTCTGGGTGTGTACGACAAGCGGCACTACGAAGGCAGCTATTCTTCGTTGTATCTCGCGTCGGTACCGTCGGGTGTATCGCGTAAACTCACCGCCGGCGAACACAGCGTTTACCTGTTCGATATTCATCCGGACGGGAAGAAAATCCTGTTTGGCCGGTCGTGGGAGGATGTCAGCGAAAGGCCATACAGCAAGGAGCAGATGATACTGCTCGACCTGGAAGATATGAGCACCGAGGTGCTGTTCGAGGGCCGCTTCCTCGGCAGGGCGACGTGGTCCCCCGACGGGAAAAAGATCCTGATTACCGGCGGTCCGTCGGTTTTTGGCGACGCCGGACTCGACGTGCCCAAGGGTGTTATCCCGAATGACTACGACACCCAGGTCTATATATTCGATCCGGCCACAAAAGACGTAGAAGCGATCACAAAGGATTTTGATCCAAATGTCGGTCGGGTATCATGGCCGAAACCGGGCAAGGAGATCTACCTGGTAGTCGAAGAGACCGAGTTCGACAAAATCTACAAGTACGATATCAAAAAGAAAACATTCAAGCAGGTCGACCTGGATTGTGACGTGATCCACAGTAATTCGGCGGCAAAAGACGCCCCGATAGCCGTTCTGGTCGGATCGGGCGCCAACCGGCCCTGGAAGGTTTTTTCCGTGGATATGAAGGGCGGCAAGTCGAAGACACTGCTGGAGCCGGTGAAAGAACGTTTCGAACACGTCGACATCGGAAAAATCGAGGACTGGAGTTTCACTTCGTCCGACGGCACCGAAATCGTGGGGCGTATCCACTTTCCGCCCAACTTTGATGAAAGCCAGCAGTGGCCGTGTATCGTTTATTACTACGGCGGTACGTCACCGGTCACCCGGAGTTTTGGCGGTCGTTATCCCAAGAACCTGTGGGCTGCCAACGGTTACGTGGTGTGGGTACTCCAGCCCAGTGGCGCCACCGGTTTCGGACAGGAGTTTTCTACCCGCCACGTCAACGACTGGGGTATCCGGTCCGCCCCCGATATCATTGAAGGCACAAAGAAATTCGTGGCAGCTCATCCGTACGTTGACGCCGACCGGGTCGGTTGTATTGGCGCGTCGTTTGGCGGGTTCATGACGCAGTTGCTGATTACCAAAACCAACATATTTGCGGCGGCTGTGTCGCATGCCGGTATCAGTTCGATCTCGAGTTACTGGGGTGAAGGCTACTGGGGATACGGATACAACGCCGTATCGGCCGCGGAGAGTTTTCCGTGGAACCGGCCCGACATCTATATCGACCAGAGCCCGTTGTTTGCCGCCGACAAGGTCACAACACCGCTGCTCCTGCTCCACGGCGCGGCCGATACCAATGTGCCGCGCGGCGAGAGTGACCAGATGTACGCAGCGCTCAAACTGCTGGGCAAGGAAGTCGAGTATATTCGCTACGAAGGCCAGAACCACTTCATCATTGAATACAAAAAGCGCATCGCGTGGTCCAACGCCATCGTTGCCTGGTTTGATAAATGGCTGAAAGAAGAGGCGGAGTGGTGGGACGACATGTATCCACCGATTGGTGAAGAAACCGAAGACGAGTAGCTGAGCGCATGAAATCCTTTCTCAAATTATTTACAACGTCGGTTGTGGGCGGATTTTTCGTCCTTCTGCCGGTTGCTGTAATCGTTCTGGTAATCCTGCAGATCGATCAGACGATCGTTGATCTGGTGACGCCGGTTGCCGAGTTGTTTCCGAACGCTACGATTGGCGGGGTGCAGGTCGCTGTTCTCCTCGCGATCCTTTTGATCGTCGCGGTATGTTTTCTCACCGGGTGGTTCGTGCAGACGACCGTGGGCAGAAAAATACAGTCGGGGATCGATAACACACTATTGGGACGGATTCCCGGTTTTTCGATTCTTAAAAAACTGACTGGCCGGTTCGCTGGCGATAAAGCCGGGGATTCCCGCTTTGCGCCCGCTGTTTTTTCAATTGCAGATGGTGTAAAGGTCGTGGGTTTGATCACCGAGGAACATAATAACTACTACGCGATATACGTGCCGCTGGCGCCTACGCCGGGAGTGGGTACTCTGCAGTTCGTTCGCAAGGACAAGGTCCGGCGTCTGGACATTCCTGTGAGTGCGGTATTTAACGCGTACGGACAGTGGGGAGTCGGGTCGGCGAGTTTAATGGGACGTGACGATTCCGGGGCCTAGTCGGAAGCAGAGGGGACCAGGGATTTTTCGAGCAACAACCGGTCGTCCGAGAACAGTTTGATCACCA
>CAYUDF010000322.1:0-1895 GCA_964443465.1 uncultured bacterium | reverse complement strand
GGGACCAGGGATTTTTCGAGCAACAACCGGTCGTCCGAGAACAGTTTGATCACCATTGGGTCCACGCTGGAGTCTTTTCGTGTGAAGAACAAGAGGTAACGGGCATCTCCGGTCTGGGATACACGCATCCCGGACCGGGTGATGTCGATATTACCCGACTCGTCATCGAAACGCCGGTATCCTTCGAACACGACGTCTTGTTTGTCGTACTGCAACGTCCACTCGATCGGTTCTGGAACATCCAGGATAACTTCGGTCAACAGAATGTTCTTTGATTCGTACAGGCTCAACTGGCCGCGGGCCTGTTCGAGATCCACCCTGTGATCCTGTGTCTGCTTGAGTCCTTCTACAGCTGTTATTTGTCTCATAGTTCCCGATAAAAACGAATTTTTAAAATCTCCCCCGACATCGCTGTTTTCAAAATTTATTGCGTAAAGAAGAAGCAGCCCCGTCACGATTCCAAAACAAAAAACTGTGGCGTAACGGAGCTTTGGCGTGGAAAACCAGCGCTTGAATTGCGCCAGTGGACTCCCCGCGGCCGAACTGTTGATCCTTTTGTTCCACGGGCCCGCCGACAGGATCCTCTGCTCCAGATATGGCGGCGGCCCGGGGTCGTGCGTGGCGTTCACCGCCGACACGGTCAATTTGAGCGAATCGTAGTATTTAGCTGCTTCGGGATCCGAAGTCAAGTACTTGTGGAGTTCGGAAACCTGGTCGGGCGGCAATACGCCGTCGATCTCCATGTTCATCCACTCCACATGCTTCGGTTCAATCATCCACGGACCCCTTCTTTGTCCAACTTTTCTTTCAATAGCTGACGCGCGGTGAACAATCTCGACTTGACCGTTTTCTCGGGGATCTGAAGGATCTCGCCGATCTCTACGTAGGTGAAGTCGTGATAATGTTTGAGCACGACCACCAGTCGATAATCCATTTTGAGTGACGATATCGCTCTGCCGACGGTCCGGCTGAGTTCGTCTTCGTGAAGGTTCACCGCCGGTGTCATCTCGTCTTTTGCCGAAACACCGCTTTCGTATTCGTCCATGCGTCTGCGTCGTCTGACAAAGTTGATCGATTCGTTCACCGCGATCCGGTAAATCCAGCTGAAGAACCGGTGGGCGGAGTTGTACGAATCCAGCTTCTCGTAAGCTTTGACGAATACGGTCTGTGTAATATCTTCGGCGTCTTCGGGCACTTTCACCATTCGCAACGCTAGGTTGTAAATGGGGGCCTGGTACTTGCGGACCAGCGTTTCAAACGACCGGTTATCGCCGTTCAGGCACTGGCTGACGAGCGCCGAATCTTGATACACCTTCATAAGAACTACAATTCAGAGTGTCGAAAAGTTGGCTGAGTTTTCGGGGCCGGATCTCCCCCCGGGCATACAGATAGTATCACATCGGGGGCGCCGGTAACAGGGTATCAATAAGGCAAATCCGGGCCGGGGCCGCTTTCAGTGGAAATCGCGGCTCTTGCGGCGGCCGGGATTGCGTGATACGGCGGGGTCCCACAGCGATTCGGCGACCACGTGTACCACGCCTTCTTCGGCCTGTACCTTGCCGGTGATTCCCAGAAATGACGATGTTTTGCCGATAATTTCATATTTTTTAAACACATCGCGCCACACCACCACGTTGACAAACCCGGTTTCGTCTTCCAGCGTCATGAATACCACCCCCTTGGCGGTCGACGGCCGCTGGCGGTTGATCACGATGCCGGCGTAGCGCACGTGCCTGCCGGTGTGCATCTTCCACACGGTGTTGGCGTCGGGCAGCCCCATCGCCCGCAGCTCGTGGCGAACGGGTGTGAGCAGGTGGCCGCGCGTGCTGTGGCCGGTGGCGCCGTAGTCCCACGCGATGGTGTCGAAGTCGCCGAGGTCGTCGAAGACCGCGGTG
>CAYUDF010000321.1:0-4710 GCA_964443465.1 uncultured bacterium | reverse complement strand
AACGTCAACCACACACCCAGTATGGCCACACCCACCACGGCGCCGGCGGCGGCCAGTCCGGACAACCCTTTCGGTACCATCGCGCCGATAAAAATGGTGGCGATCAGTATCTGCGTCGGCCAGCGGCCGTTACAGAGTGCAAAATTGTTGGTGATCATCGCAATCAGCCGCTCGCGGCGGCTGTCGATGATACGCGTTGCCACCACACCAGCCGCGTTGCATCCGAAACCCATGCTCATCGTCAGCGCCTGTTTGCCGTGGGCGCCGGCCCGCTTGAACAGGCCGTCCAGGTTAAACGACACGCGGGCAAGATACCCCGAATCTTCCAGAATGGTGAACAACGGGAAAAAGATCGCCATGGGAGGCAGCATTACGGAGACCACCCAGGCCGTTGCGAGGTAAACACCGTCAAAAAGAAACCCGGACAACCACCAGGGGAAGTTGAGGTGTTCACCCAGTAACATCAGAAGCGGATGCGTTTTGTCCATGAGCAGCGTGGCCAGAAGCCCGGAAGGGACATTGGCACCCGAAATGGTTATCCAGAATACCGCTGCGAGCAGACCAATCATAATCGGAAAACCGGTCCACTTGCCGGTTACCAGCCGGTCGAGGGTCCGGTCCAGTTTGAATTTGCCCTTCTTCCCCTCGATCGAGGTGCATTCGTCGGCGATCGCCGCCGCTTCGGTGTACCGGTTTTCGACCAGCCGGTCCTGAAAACCGGCTCCCAGGTCCCAGCGGCGGGTGTGGGCCGCTCCAATAATCGTCCGGGCGTCCGTTACCGAATCCCCTGCGCCGGCAGGCGGTTCTTCCCTGCCGGAGGTATCCGCCGCCTGCGAAGATAACTCCAGCAATTCGCCGTTTGAGAGAGCTTTCTCTATACTGGTATCTCCGTCGAGCAGACGAATCGCCACCCACTCCGGATTGGACAGCCGCGGAAAAGCTTTTTTAACATCCTCCGTCATTTCCGACACGATGTTTTCAAATCTCCCGCCCAGTTTTTTTGTCCGTCTCGGTTTGCCTACGATTTCACCCGTGGCAACACCGGCGATCGTTTCCAGCAGCTGTTTGATCCCCAAACCCGACCTGGCAACGGTGGATACTACCGGCACACCGAGTCTCCGGGCGAGCGCGCGTTCATCGATCGAGCGGCCGTGCCTTTTTGCTTCGTCAACAAGATTCAGGCATACCACCACACGGTCTGTGATATCGAGCAGCTGGATCGTCAGGTTGAGGTTACGCTCCAGGTGGGTCGCATCAACCACCACCACGGTGACGTCGGGTTGCCCGAACAGCACAAAATTGCGGGCGATTTCTTCGTCGACCGACGTCGCCAGCAGCGAATAGGTTCCCGGCAGGTCGACGAGTTTATAGCGAAGATCACCGAGGGCAAAACCGCCTTCGGCGCGCGCCACCGTTTTGCCCGGCCAGTTGCCGGTGTGCTGGCGCAAACCCGTCATCGCGTTGAACACGGTACTCTTGCCCACATTTGGATTGCCCGCCAGGGCGACAACAAAGTCAAATTTGTCCATGTTGACACCCAGTTTGACAAGGTTGGCCGCGTGGTGCATCGGACAGGTCGCACAGCCCTCGCCGGGCCCGGTATGGCTGGTATTCGTCAAGATGCCACCTTTTCCCTGTTATGAATGGAGATCATGTTGGTTTGTTCGCTGCGAAGGGCGATCACCGTCCCCCGCACGCGGTACGACGTCAGCCCGCCGGTAAGACCCTCGTTGTCGTATTCGATTCGGGTCCCCGGCACCACCCCGAGATCCATCAGCCGCCGGCGTTCGCCCCCCCTGCAGGCGGGACTCACCCGGACGACCTCGGCCGCTTCGCCCTCAACCAGGCTGGAAAGCGATTCCCGTGTTTTGTTTTCCACGCCGGATTCGGCTGCGGCCAATCGCTGCACCGAAACATTGCCTGCCACAACAGGCGCCAGCACCACCTGGCGGCCTTCCGATGAAACAATGATTCTCTGGTCGGTTTTTGCCTCCACCAGTATTTCCATATCAGGAAATACGCTCAGCGCGACCAGCTGCGCGTAGACGGCTTCCGGTTTGTCTTTCACCCGTACCACGCGTGCCGTCTCCCCGACCTCCAGCCGGGAAAGACGCTCGACTTTATTAACCGGAAATTCGCCATCGACAGTGGGAATCGGATCTCCGTGGGGATCATAATTCGGATTGCCGAGACGTCTGGACAAATCCTCCGTCTGTTCCGGGGTGAGCGCGTGTTCCCTGTGTTCGGCTTCGTTGTGCCAGCGAAGCGGATCAACTCCCGTTTCGTCGGCGAGATATTTTTCCCACAGACGATGCGCCCGGATGATCTGGAGCGCGTAGCGCCGGCCGGTCTCGGCAAGCAGAATATTGTCGTCCTGCACAGTCACCAGACCGCCCTCCTGCATACGCTGCACAATTTCCACTGCTTTTGCCGATGCCGGACCCAGGGCCTGGGCAACACTGGTCATCGTTGTCATTTTACTGCTGCTCTCAGAACTGAAAATAAGCTTGAGTACGTCTTCGATAAGGATTCGTTCACCATCGCGGCTGTGAATCTTGATCCGTCGATACCAGTTTCGACGTGAAACAAGCAATATCCCAACCGCTGACAGAACCAGAAAAACCAGCAGATTAAAAGCAGGGTTATTCATTTGTATTCCTGTTCTTTCACGAGACGTTTTTCACCCGTATTTTCCCGGCGGCACTCCGTCCCAGCACAACCTCCCGGCCTTTCGTTTTTATTTTCAACGGTCCGTGATAGGGTTCGACCTGGATAATCCGGACAACCGTTCCGGGAAACATTTCCAGGCCGCCGAGGTAGCGCAACAGACCGGGATCTCCATCGGTAACTTCTACAACTTCCACCTTTTCACCCAGAGCGACGGAAGACAAACTGCGTGTTTCAATGCGCTGGATGCTGCCGTCCCGACCCGGAATCGGCGCCCCGTGCGGATCAAAGGCTGGATCCCCAAGAACCGCGGCCATTCGATCTTCCAGTTCCTCAGACAGGACGTGCTCGAGCTTCTCCGCTTCCTCGTGAACCAGATCCCACGGCACTCCGAGGGCTTCCGACAGATACAGTTCCAGCAGACGATGATGACGAACGATCTCGATGGCGGTGTGTTTACCCGCTTTGGTCAGTTTAACGCCGTAGTACGGTTTGTACGTTACCAGTTTGAGGCGTTCCAGTTTTTTGATCATCGCCGTCACGGACGCGGGCGCCACGTTCAACCGCTCGGCAATAGCGGAAGTCGTCGCCCGTTTTTCCCGTTCCAGGATCCCGAAAATCACTTTCAGGTACTTCTCCATCGATTCACTGAACAAATTATTATCCGCCGAAAAAAGTGTACATATTTAACTAAATCTATTTTTAGATATGGCTAAATATATTATAGATATACCAAACAATCTGTCAACCCCCATCTGGTTGATTTAATTTAAGTTCCGCTTTCCATACAATGTTCCAGTTTATCGGAACAAGTTATGGTGACAATCGTATAACCATAATATATCAAACCGGTTACATAAACGCATGTATGCTATGCCGATCAATGCAACCTTTTCCCACCGCCCCGCGTCCAATAATTCAAAGAGACTCGAGCCCCACCGGGCGGCATGCCAAACACCAGTGGGTTAGCAGAATCAGTAACTCAATAAGTTGATACCCGATAAAACTCTCCGGGGGGGGAGGAACATGAAACCCCTATATATTTTGGCGAGCCGACTACTGATAATTGCCGGGGCACTGGTTATCGCACTGTCGCTTGTTTCCGCCGCACACGCAAAAAAATCTGACAAGGAAGACTCGGCAGCATCGAACAACGCACCGGATCCGGCGGCTTTCAAACCGAACACCGATCCTATTTTTCATATCACGACCGCGTCAGAACAACCAAATATAGACGGTAAACTGGACGACGATCTGTGGAAGAGGGCCGTCAAACTGGACAACTTCACCGAAATCCAGCCGGGCGAAAACGTCCAACCGCAGGTCGAAACCGAAGCATATTTCGCGTACGACGAGAACAACCTGTACGTGGCATTCATCTGCCACGAAACTTCAACGGATGATATTCGGGCGACAATTACGGATCGAGACGCGATGTTTTCGGACGATTTTATTGGCATCATGATCGATACGTTCCAGGACCAACAGAACGCCTACGAATTCTTTGTTAACCCTCATGGCGTCCAGGGCGACCTGAGACGCACGGGCAACAACGAAGATTCGAGCTACGACGCCGTGTGGTATTCCGGCGGAGCAATCAACGGCAGCAACTGGACGGCCGAAATTTCGATCCCTTTTCGCAGTATCCGGTTCCCCGATATGGAAAGCCAGAGCTGGGGCATGCATATTATCCGTAATCGCCCGCGCGACAGCCGCGAACAGTATTCCTGGGTGCCGATTTCCCGCGACGAGACGTGTATGTTTTGCAACGCCGGAACGATCAACGGCCTCAACGGCATCAACCAGGGTAAAAATCTGGAAATTCTGCCCAGCATGATCGGCAGCCAGCATAGCGGCATAGAAGATACGGAAGACCCGGATTCGGAATTCATCAGCGAGGAAGGAGCCGCCGACGCCGGTATCGGTGTGAAGTACGGGATCACTTCCAACTACACGCTGGACTTTACATACAACCCGGACTTCAGCCAGATCGAATCGGACGCGGCCCAGATCTCGGCAAACAACACGTTTGCGCTGTTCTAC
>CAYUDF010000320.1:0-4712 GCA_964443465.1 uncultured bacterium | reverse complement strand
GACAGTACCGCGTCGCCCGCGCGGGCGAATATCCGGCCCAGAGCTTCAATGTTCTGCTTGTAGCCCCTGCACAGCGTACACATCACCAGGTGCATCCTCAGGCCCATCCTCTGCCCAAACGACAGCGAGTGGTCCCTTTCTTCAGATATCAACCTGGCTGCTTCTTTACACGACATCATCTTTGCCAATTCTCCGAGTGATGGTTACCTGGCTTTGAACCAGTTGTTTTCGAGACAATTTTGAAGCTTCCCCCGCGCCCGGTGAAGCATCACCCACAAATTCGTCGATGTGATATCCAGTATCTTACAGATTTCATCACCCTTGATTCCGTCAATCTCCCGCAACGAAAAGACCCGGCGGTGGGCATCGGGAAGGCCGTCCAGGCAGGTCATCAACACGCCCCAGAATTCCTTATTTCGCAACAGGTTATCGGGATCGCCGTGCCACACGGGGTGGCCGTCGCGGCGAGTGTCCGAGCGGTCGAGACGGTCGGCCTCGGATTCGTCTTCCATGGTGGCCAGGTCTGAGGCCAGGATCTCCGGCTTGTTCCTCCGGAACTGGTCGATGATTTTGTGTTTGAGGATGCCAACCATCCATGTTCGCAGGGACGAACCGCCCTTGAATTTGTCAATACCCTTGAGGGCGGCCAGAAACGTCTCCTGGACCAGGTCCTCGGCGATTGACTGATCTTTCACGCGAAGAATCGCGAAGCGAAACAGCGCGTCGCCGTGCTCTTCGACCCATTTGGACGGGTCGTACTTCTTCTCGTTGGGAAATTTGCTCATTTTCCAGAAATAGGCCCGGCGGGGCACAATCGCCGCTGCCGGTAGATCTCATTTTAGCCGATACCCCGCCGGATGCAAGGTCAAATCCTGTTATGGACTTACAGTGTTGGATCGCTTAATATTGGTTTCTTTCCCGAATGGAGGCTCCGCCAGCCGGGCGGAATCGTTTTGAGCAACCAGCGCAAATTTGACCTCATCTGCTTCGACGTTGACGGCACGCTCATCAAGCACCCCAGCGACAAGGTGATCTGGGAGATCCTGAATCTTCGATTTACCGGGGATGACAGTGTGAACCAGGAGCGCTACCGGTTGTATCTCGATGGAGAGATCTCCTACGCCGACTGGGTGCGGCTGGATGTTGGGGGCTGGATCGAAAAAGGCGCCACGCGGTCCGGTGTTGAAGCCGCCGTCAGGGAATTCAAGCTGTACGATGGCGCGATGGAGACCGTCCACGCCCTCAAGGAGGACGGCCGTTTTCTGGCCGTGATATCGGGGACGATAGACACGGTGATCGATGTCCTGTTTCCCGACCACCCTTTTGACGACGTATTCAGCAACAAAATTGTGTACGGTGAGGACGGCCGGGTCTGCGGGTGGGAGGCAACTCCCTTTGACCTGCACGGCAAGCCGGACGCCCTGCGAAAACTCGCCGCGAAACACAACGTGCCGCTGGAACGAACCGCGTTTGTCGGGGACGGAGAAAACGACGTGCCGATCATCGGAGTGGCCGGTTACGTAGTGGCGTTTAACCCCCGCTCACCCGAACTGGAGGCTGGCGCCGACTATGTTCTGAAAAACAGGAATATGCTAGAGTTACTGGACGTACTGACCTGACCTTTTACCCGTGTGGGGGACGATGGCTAACAATACCAACAATTACGATTCGCTCGATTTTGTCCTCGAAGAAGTAACGCGGATATTCGATGCGGCCGACGGCGACCTTAAATCCCACCTTCACAGTGAAATACTGATAAACGCACTCAAGACAAAACGCGACGAACTGGGGACGCTGGACCTCAAGGTCATCAGCCGGGCTCTGGGTGAGGTGCGTTATGCCGCGCGGATATTCAAACCCTACCGCCACAGGCGTAAGGTGTCGATCTTTGGTTCCGCACGAACGCCGGAAGACGATGCCAGCTACCAGATGGCTGTAAAGTTTTCGGAAATGCTCGCAGCTGAAGATTACATGGTGATCACCGGCGCCGCCGACGGCATCATGAAGGCAGGTAACGTGGGGGCCGGTGCCGAAAACAGTTTCGGCGTCAATATCCTGTTGCCGTTTGAACAGGCGCCCAACGAAATCGTTGCAGACGATCCCAAACTGATCACGTTTAAATATTTTTTTACACGGAAACTGTTTTTTCTCATGGAAGCCCATGCCGTTGCGCTGTTTCCCGGAGGATTCGGTACCCAGGACGAGGGATTCGAGACGCTCACGCTGGTCCAGACGGGCAAAGCGCCGCCGATGCCACTCATCCTGATGGAGCTGCCCGGGTCCGACTACTGGGTCAAATGGGACGAGTTTGTGCGCGGACCGATGCTGGAGCGCGGCCTGATTTCACCCGAGGACGTCTCCATTTACAAAATATTCAACACACCGGAGGAAGGCGTTGATTGGGTCCGGTTTTATTATTCCACCTATCATTCCATGCGCCAGGTGCACCGCAAGCTGGTCGTTCGGCTCGAGAAAGAACTGACCGATGGCCACGTGGAGCTGCTTAACCAGGAATTCAAGGACGTTGTTGAAAAGGGGCAGATCAAAAAAACGAACCCGTTGCAGGAAGAAGCCAACGAACCGGAGATCGCCGGAAAACCGCGGCTCGTTTTTCAGTACAGCCAGGCCCACGCAGCAAGGCTCAATCAACTGTTTCTTCGCATTAACGAGCTGGGCGAGGAACTGTGACGGGACTGGGCTGAATCCGTCGCCGTCTGTTCGTAATTCTGTTTCTATACTTCCAAAACCTGTCCACGGGACAAAAACAAGAGAGGCGTTGTCTTGAAGAATCTTGTTGCGTATTTCCTGGTCGGTATCTGCCTGGTCGTATTTTCCGGATTGTCTTTTGCCGAAGATGAGGAAGACGATTCAATCCTGAAGGCATCCACGTTTGCCGGTCTGAAACTGAGGAGTATCGGGCCCGCTTTCATGTCGGGGAGGATCGCCGACATCGTGATTCACCCGGACGACAACAACCTGTGGTACGTCGCCGTGGGATCCGGTGGCGTGTGGAAAACAGAAAACGCGGGTGTTACGTGGAAACCGATTTTTGACGATCAGGGTTCCTATTCGATCGGCTGCGTGACCGTCGACCCGGGAAATCCGCACGTCGTGTGGGTGGGGACGGGAGAGAACGTGGGTGGCCGGCATGTAGGATACGGTGACGGGATTTACCGGAGCCAGGACGGCGGCGCCAGCTGGGAGAATCTTGGATTAAAAGAATCGCAGCATATTTCGGAAATCGTCGTACACCCCGGAAATTCGAACATCGTCTGGGTTGCCGCGCAGGGACCGTTGTGGTCAAAGGGCGACGAACGAGGGCTGTACAAAACAGTTGATGGGGGTGTGACCTGGAACAAGGTTCTGGGCGACGACGTCTGGGTGGGCGTGACCGATATCGCGATTGATCCGCGTGATCCCGACCGGATGTACGCCGCTACGTGGCAGCGCCACCGTAACGTTGCCGCCTACATGGGTGGCGGACCGGGTTCCGGGATCCATCGTTCCACCGACGGCGGCGAAACGTGGACTTTACTGAAGAAGGGTCTGCCCAAATCCAACATGGGTAAAATTGGCATCGCGGTATCACCGCAGCGTCCGGACGTGATTTACGCGGCGATCGAACTTGACCGTCGAACCGGCGCGGTCTATCGCTCCACTGACCGCGGTGGGTCGTGGAAAAAGCAGTCCGAAACGGTATCTGGCGGTACGGGCCCACACTATTACCAGGAGCTGTACGCAAGCCCTCACCAGTTTGACCGCCTGTATCTGTGCGATGTCCGTATGCGAATCTCCGATGACGGCGGTAAAAAATTTCGCCGCATGAAGGGCGACCACAAACACGTGGACAACCACGCCCTCGCGTTCCGGCCGGACGAGACCGACTACCTCCTGGTGGGAACGGACGGCGGGTTGTACGAGAGTTTTGATCTCGCCGCCAACTGGCGGTTCATAGCCAACCTGCCCGTAACGCAGTTCTACAAGGTTGCGTTGGATGACGCCGAGCCGTTTTATAATGTCTTTGGCGGCACCCAGGACAACAACACGCAGGGTGGCCCGTCGAGGACCGACAACCACCACGGCATCCGTAATGCTGACTGGTATATCACACTGTTTGGTGACGGTCACCAGCCGGCCACAGAACCGGGCAATCCCGATATTATCTATTCGGAAATGCAGCAGGGTTACCTGGCGCGTATAGACCGCACGACGGGTGAGATCATCATCATTCAACCGCAGCCCGGTGAGGGGGAAGACTACGAGCGGTTTAACTGGGACGCGCCGATCCTGGTCAGCTCTTTTTCTCCGCAGAAGCTGTATTTTGCTTCGCAACGCGTGTGGACTTCGTCGGACCGCGGTGACAGCTGGACGGCTATTTCCGGAGACCTCACCCGCAACCAGGAACGAATCACACTTCCCATCATGGACAAGACGTGGAGCTGGGACTCGCCGTGGGATTTTGTGGCGATGTCCAACTACAACACCATCACTTCGCTGGCGGAATCCCCACTGCAGGAAGGCCTGATTTACGCCGGCACCGACGACGGTTTGATTCAAGTGACCGAAGACGGGGGAGCCAACTGGCGGGCCAAAGAAGTCGGCGACCTGCCCGGGGTTCCGAAAACAGCTTTTGTCAACGACATCAAGGCGGACCTCCACGACGTCAACACCGTCTATATCGCGCTGGACAATCACAAGTACGGCGATTTTAA
>CAYUDF010000319.1:0-4724 GCA_964443465.1 uncultured bacterium | reverse complement strand
CTGGAGTTGGGCGATCTCTTTGCGGAACGCCGCCTCGGTGGAATCGTCCGAATTGCTCTCACCGAAAATTCTGGAGAAGGGGTTTTTAGGACTCATATTACTGGTTTATCAAATCTTTTGAATTGAGGCAACTCCGGACCCTGATTTTTCGTCCTAACTATTATATCGCATTGCCGGCCTGATAGCGGCACCGCTATTGGCGATTTATACTGACAGCCTTCGGCTGCAGCATAATCGCCGATATTGTATATGCAAGACGGGCTCTGATTCCTCGATTAATGAGGATTTTGATACGAAATCAGGTACATATGAACGGGTGAGCGCGCCCAACCGCCGAATTTCATTCAATTTACACCACTACTTTCCACCCACGGGAGGCATTCGTATGTCTTTATTTCGCTTTAAATCAGCCGCATTGGCCGTGCTGGCGCTGGTCCTGATACCGGTAATTGCCGGCGCGCAGACGAAACTGCTCCGGTTCCCGGATGTTCACGGCGACAAGGTGACCTTCTGCTACGCCGGTGACCTGTGGCTGGCCAGCTCCACCGGAGGCACCGCGTGGCGGCTCACGGCGGCCCCGGGCCAGGAGTTATTTCCTAAATTCTCGCCGGACGGCAAAACGATTGCGTTCACCAGCCAGTTTGACGGCGACGAACAGGTGTACGTTGTTCCGGTCACGGGCGGCGCACCCACACAGTTGACATTTTATCCGGCGGTTGGACCGCTTCCGCCGCGGTGGGGATACGACAACCAGGTATACGGCTGGACCCCGGACGGCAGCGCCGTTTTGTTCCGGTCGATGCGTTATGGTTGGGACCTCACGGATACACGTCTTTTCACTGTCCCGGTCACAGGCGGTTTTCCGGAACCGCTGGCGATGCCGGTATCCGGTGGCGGAACCCTTTCGCCCGACGGCACGAAGGCGGCCTATTCACCGCTTATCCGTGATTTTCGCACGTGGAAGCGTTATGAAGGCGGCTGGGCCCAGGACCTCTACATTTTTGATCTGAAGACACACGAAGCAATCCAGATCACGGACAACGTTCGAACTGAGCGCGACCCGATGTGGATCGGCGACAAGGTCTATTTTTCGGCCGACTGGGACGGTACGCTCAACCTGTATGCCTACGACGTCACCAGCGGCAATACGAACCAGCTCACAACGAGCAAGGAGTTCGACGTTCGCTGGCCCAGCGGTGCGGCCGACGGCCAGATTGTGTACGAACTGGGCGGCGAACTGCAGATCTTTGACACCGACTCGGGTTCGTCCTCGGCGCTGAAGATCTATGTTCCCAACGACGGCGTTGCGATGCGTCCGTCGCGCGTCTCCGCCGCCGGTAACATTGAGCAGTATGACCTGAGTCCCAAGGGTAAACGCGCGGTGTTTGCCGCTCGCGGCGACATCTTTACCGCTCCTATCGAGAACGGCCCTACACGAAACCTCACGAGTTCCTCCGACGCCCACGACAAATGGCCGTCGTGGTCACCCGACGGCAAACAGATCGCGTTTTTAAGCGACAAAACGGGTGAAGAGGAACTGTACGTGGTTAACCAGGACGGCACGGGCGGTCTTGTACAGCTCACCAGTGACGGCAAGGAAATGCGTTACCACCCGTCATGGTCACCCGACGGCAAGTACATCGTCTTCAGCGATAAAAATGGCAAGCTGTACCTGGTGGACGTCAAATCGAAAAAGAAAAAAGAGATCGCCGACGAGAGAGACAACTTTGTGTTCGATTACACATGGTCACCCAACGGAGGATTTCTCGCATTTTCGCTCACCGATCCCAACGGTTTCAACGCAATCTGGATCTACAGCGTAAAGGACAGCAAACTCAACCGCGTCACCGGCGAACTGTTCAACGAGTTCGAACCGGTGTGGGGCCCGAAAGGCGACTATCTCTATTATATGAGTGACCGGATGTTCCAGCCGCAGATCGGCAGTATCGAATGGAACTACCTGGTCGACCGCGAAACGGGCATCTACGCGATTGCGCTTCGTAAGGACGTCAAACACCCTTTCCCGCCAAAAAGCGACGAAGTTGAAATCGAGGAAGCGGGCAAGGACGACGTTAAGGACAAGAAGGATAAAAAAGACAAAGACAAGAAAGACAAGGACGACGACGGCGACAAAGACAAGAAAAAGGAGTTCATCAAGATCGACTTTGATGGACTGGCTGAGCGCGTCACACGTGTCCCTGTCGCCGAGGACAACTACTACGGTCTTGACGCCATCGAAGGCCACCTGGTCTATGTCAGGGGAGGCCCGTTTTACTACGGTCGCGGCCGTGACATCGAACCGTCGATCCGTTTCTACGATTTGAAAGAGCGCGAAGAAAAAACGGCGGTCAAAAAGGCCGGCGGTTATGCGCTATCGGAAGACGGCAAAAAGATGCTGGTCCGGCAGAGCGGCGCCTACAAGCTGTACGACGCCAAACCCGAACCCGGCGACGCCAAAACGGTGTCCACCGCCGGCCTGCAGGTCGACCGTATTCCGGCTGAGGAATGGGAAACGATTTTCGACGAGGTGTGGCGCCGCTACCGCGACTTCTTCTATGCCGAAAACATGCACGGTTACGACTGGAAAAAAATCGGTGATCGTTACCGTGGGCTTTTGCCTTACGTCGCACATCGTAGCGACCTCAACTATGTCCTGGGAGAAATGGCGGCCGAGCTGTCGGCGTCCCACTCCTACATACAGGGTGGCGACTACGACAATCCCGACCGCACGCCGGTCGGACTGCCGGGCGCCCGTTTCGAACTGGACAAGAAAGCCGGGTTTTACAAGATTACCCGGATTTTCCGCGGTCACAACGAAGAAACGCGCTATCGCTCGCCGCTCACCGAAGTTGGCGTCGACATCAAGGTAGGCGAGTACGTCCTGGCCATCGATGGTGAACCGCTGACGGCGATTGACAACCCCTACAAAATGCTCCGCAACAAGGCGAGCCATCCGGTTACCTTCAAGGTCAACTCGAAACCGGAAGAGAAGGGCGCGCGTGACGTGACCTTCAGGCCTCGCAGATCTGAACGCAGCCTGGCTTATCTGGACTGGGTTCTGAACAACATGGAAAAAGTTGACAAGGCCACCGACGGCCGCGTGGGTTATATCCACATACCCGACTGCGGGTCAGACGGCCTCCGTGAGTTCATCAAGTATTTCTACGGACAGATTCGCAAGGAAGGTCTGGTCATCGACGCGCGTGGTAACGGTGGCGGCAACACGTCGCAGATGTTTATCGAGCGCCTCGGTCGGGAGCTGTTGAGTGTGGACTACTCGCGCAACAGTGAGTACCCGAGCACTTATCCAGCCACCGTCTTTCACGGCAACATGGTCTGTCTGCTGAACGAGGTTTCCGCGTCAGACGGAGACATCTTCCCGGCGATGTTCCGCAAGTCGGGACTTGGCCCCCTGATCGGTAAACGGTCTTGGGGTGGCGTTGTTGGTATCTCCGGCCGCGGCCCGTTGCTGGACGGCGGCGGCGTATACGTGCCGGAATTCGGCTTTATCAACACCGAAGGTCAGTGGGACATCGAAAACTACGGTGTCGACCCCGACATCGAAATTGAGAATGATCCGAAACTGGTCATCGAAGGCCGCGACCCGCAGCTGGAACGCGGAATCGAAGAGGTTTTAAAACTGATCAAGGCGGATCCCAAAAAGATGCCGCCCCGTCCGAAAGACCCGGTAAAAACGCAGTAAGTTTTCACCGCGCCCCTGAAACACAAACGGGTCGGACCGCGAAAGCGGCCCGGCCCGTTGTGTGTTGTAGTTTAAAAAAAGGTTCTACTTGTTGAGTTCCGACCACACCTTCTGAAACTCGGGATCGTTGGCGTACCGGGTCTCCAATCCCTGCAGGTAACTCCGTGCGCTGTCCGGTTCGTTGAGGTACCAGGCGACCAGCCCTCGGTGTTTTCTGAGTGACGATCGGATGTTCGCTGGCGGGCTCTGCACAAGCGCTCCGTCCAGTATCGCCCGCGCGGCTTCCAGTTCTCCGAGTTGCTGCAGCAGGTCGCCGTAGTTGTTGTAGGCCAGCCAGAAATCTGGATTAGTTGCGATCGCTTTTTCGTACCAGGACTTGGCGTTTTCCAGATCGCCCATCTCCCTCGCGTTTTCGGCGCGCTGGTACATGGCCAGCCAGAGGTCCGAATCCCTCTCCAGCGCCCCGGCGCAGAACGAATCGGCTTTGGCGTAATCTCTATCCATATAAGCGAAAAAACCCAGACGTTCCCAGGGTAACGCGTACGATTCATCGGCTTCGTGGGATTTCTGGTAGTAGCCCCTTGCCGTCTCCAGGGAGTCGTTTCCTTCGGCCCTTTGCCCGTAGGTGTAGTACGTCATGGAGAGAGCCCGGTTATTGTTGTCGTCGTCACCCTGAAAAATCGTGTAAACACCGGCGGCAATTGCAAGGGTGGCCATCGCCAGGATCGGCACCAGTTTGCGTTTATTCGGCCCGGCCCCCGCCGGTTTCGATCCCGGCGCCAGCTTAGCGGACTGCCCGTCGCCACCGGGCATCAACTCAATCAATTCGTCGCGAAACTCCGTCGCCGTCTGGTAACGCTTGTCGATTTCCTTGGCGAATGCCTTGTCCAGAACCGACTGCATGCCGGCGGGCAGTTCCTGCGACGACAGCTTGAGTGCGCGCGGCGTTTCGTTTTTGATCGAGTACATGATCGCCATCGGGTGCTCGCCGCGAAACGGATGCAGCCCGGTAATCATCTCG